>NZ_JAQFJC010000003.1:0-227341 GCF_030439935.1 Streptococcus sp. SG1
CCTTGTTGTCTTCACCCTTAGAGTCTTTTTCTCCAACATTCGTCACTTCCACTGTACCGTCAGTTTTGACTTGGAAAGTGATGTCAGTCACCTTGAGGTAACCGGTTGGAGCTGCTTCCTCATGGAAAGTGTAAGTACCTGGTGCCAAGTTGAGATCTTTAGACTTACCAGCTTCTGAAGTCCAGCTTTCTACGGCTGCGCCTTCTGCCTTGTCGCCCTTGTAGATCTTGATTTGAGCTCCTGCGATTTCTTCTCCACCAAGGCTGACCTTACTGAAGGTAATCTTACGTGGAAGGTCATCGTCTTTATCGGTTACAGTTACTTTAGAACCATCGGTTACGACCTTGTTGTCTTCACCTTTAGAGTCTTTTTCACCAACGTTTGTCACTTCCACTGTGCCGTCATGTTTGACTTGGAAAGTAATATCCGTTACTTTGAGGTAACCGGTTGGAGCTGCTTCCTCATGGAAAGTATAAGTACCTGGAGTCAAGTTCAATTCTTTAGACTTACCAGCTTCTGAAGTCCAGCTTTCTACAGCTTGACCTTCTGCCTTGTCGCCCTTGTAGATCTTGATCTGAGCACCTGCGATTTCTGTACCACCAAGGTTAACTTTACTGAAAGTAATGGCTTTTGGACTGTCATCGTCTTTATCCGTTACTGTAACAGTTGAGCCGTTGGTTACGACCTTGTTGTCTTCACCCTTAGAGTCTTTTTCTCCAACATTCGTCACTTCCACTGTACCGTCAGTTTTGACTTGGAAAGTGATATCGGTCACCTTGAGGTAACCTGTTGGAGCTGCTTCCTCATGGAAAGTGTAAGTGCCTGGAGCCAAGTTCAATTCTTTAGACTTACCAGCTTCAGATGTCCAGCTTTCTACTGGATTGCCTTCTGCCTTATCGCCCTTGAAGATCTTGATTTGAGCACCTGCGATTTCAGTTCCACCAAGATTAACTTTACTGAAAGTAATAGCTTTTGGACTGTCATCGTCTTTATCGGTTACAGTTAGAGTTGCACCATTGGCTACAACACGGTTGTCTTCACCCTTAGAGTCTTTCTCTCCAACATTCGTCACTTCCACTGTACCGTCAGTTTTGACTTGGAAAGTGATGTCAGTCACCTTGAGGTAACCTGTTGGAGCTGCTTCCTCATGGAAAGTGTAAGTACCTGGTGCCAAGTTTAGTTCTTTAGACTTACCAGCTTCAGATGTCCAGCTTTCTACTGGATTGCCTTCTGCCTTATCGCCCTTGTAGATCTTGATTTGAGCTCCTGCGATTTCTGTACCACCAAGGTTTACTTTACTGAAAGTAATAGCTTTGGGACTGTCATCGTCTTTATCAGTAATAGTCAGAACTGGACCAGCTGCAAGAACAGTATCATCAGCTCCCTTATTCTTAATAGTGATAGAACCGTCAGCATTAACTGTAAAAGTAATATCCCCTACAATTTGATATCCCTCTGGAGCATCGAACTCTCTTAGAGTGTAGGTGCCTGGTGCCAGCTTAATCACTTTAGAAGTGTCAGCTACAGTAGTCCAGTCTGCAACAGGTGCCTCTTCAAGATTGACTGTATCTCCACTATAGATTTTCAGTTCCGCACCTGGAATTTCTTTTCCATTTGGATCCACCTTCTTAAAGGTGATATCCTTTTCGGTTGGTGTCTTCTTGTTGACAATATCACGAGATACCGATTTATCAGTTCCGAAATCTTGTGAACCAATCTTGATTTCCTCAGTTGATTTGTCATATCCTTCTGGTGCTGTCACTTCTCGGATAGTATAGTTGTCTCTCAACAACTCTCCTACGCTCGCATTACCATCAGCATCTGTTGTCAACTTGCCAACTACTGCCCCAGTACTGTCACGAACCACTTCAAATTCAGCACCTTGAAGATTTTCACCTGCTTCATTTACCTTGTGGATCTTAATAGAGAATACATATCCTTCAGCTACACCACCAGCAATCTGATAGGTACGAGTGCTAGTTGATTGTTCAGTCAGACCACCATTATAATTCATCTTGGCTACGTTCGTAATTTTTTCGCCATCAACTAAATCATAATTTGCTTTAGCCCTATATTCAATCATATAACCAAAGCCATTAGTATCTCCTAGAGGTAAAGTAAATCCATCTCCGCCCGGATTTACAGTCATTTGTTTCTTAAATGTTTCTGTCATATCCTGAGCATTAGACCATTTCCAATCTCCGTTATTCCAACGCCAATCTACTTTATAAATACGAAAAGTATCTGGTAAGAAGGTGAAATTTGGAGATGAGAACGCATCCTTGATGGTTATATCACTATAGTTGGCCATATTGCGGTTTACAGTAATATTGTAACGAATAACATTTTTCTCGTCATCCTTATACTGGAAGGAACTCTTTTCAATCTTAGAGTCATACTGTTTAGGAGGTCCATTATAATGAACAGTCCCTGGAACTAAGGTCCGTGTTCCTATTGTAAATCCAGCATTCAAGTCACCTTCTTGACTCACTACATCATGGTCAACCCGAGCATAGAAGAAAAATTCTCCACGGACACCAGATTTTTGCTCAACATAATTTGTATATGTTAAGGTAATCGTTTTGTTTGCAGAATCCAAAAATCCATTTGCAACAAGATTACCTGACTCGTCCTTAAGCTCAATGGCTGAAGAGTTCGCAAAAGCATACTCTGGCGGCAAGGTGATTGTCGTCGTATCTCCTTGATGTACTTGGTTATCAGGCAATACAAACTTTGCGTAAACTCGGAAATCTTGCCAAATATCAATCCCTTGTGTTAAGTCTCCTCCAGAAGAATTTTTGAGACTCATCTCAGTAATGACATCATTAAATTCGGCTGCCTGCACTTGGGCAAGAGGAGTTAATGATGGCAAAACCACTCCCAAACAAAGAATAATGACGTGAAGCCAAGTTCTAATTCTTTTGTTCATGCAATCTTCCTTTCTCATAATATTCAGTTTTGAATGTACAATGTAATTGTATACTAACTGATTTCCCCATCTTATCAGTGTTTACCTTTACAAAAAAGCAAACATTTTTTATAGATACATTACGCCTTCATTCTACCATACTATCAATAAAAAGACCATACGTAATCAGTCTTTTTTTAATATTCATTCAATTTTCATTAACTTGCTAGCATTGAACAAATAATTACATTAACTTTCAAATTAAATCCGGCGCTACCAAATCCAATCTTTTCTTACTTTTTTGTGCCTGACATACCACAAAAAACCGGAAACAAAGTCCGGTTCTTCTGATTTATTTCCTAAAAGTCAAGGCGTAGAATTTACCATCCCAGAGGAATTTCAATTCCTTCTCTTTGACTCCTGCTGGAACTGCCGCCTCAATTTCTCCAAGATCAACAGTAGCGTCCTTAAAATAGTCCTTGCTGAAATGGTTCTTTTTATACTGTTGTTCTACATAGTCTGCCGTCTCATCAGAAATCATAATCTTAGTCCCTGGTTTCGCCACCCGAAGCATCTCCTGCATGGCCTTGGCCTTATCGCTAAAGAAATTGATTCCACCGATATGATAGACGATATCAAAACTATTATCCGCAAAGGGCAGATCTTCCGCACAGGCCTGAAAGAGTTGCAGGTTGGTCTTCTTGGAGCAAGATTTTTGGCATTTCTTCAACATGCCTATAGAAATATCCGCTCCAAAAAAGTCTAAGCTTTTCAGATCAACATCCTTAGGAATATAGCATAGATCATGGCCTGTTCCAATAGAAACATAAAGAACTGACAGATGGTCCTTCCATTCTATTTCTGCCATTAGCTCCCTTCTCAGCTTATCGACTGCCTTTCCATAAAGAAGGCCACCCAGCCATTTTTCGCTCAAATCATACCAGCGAGCAAAGCGATTATACATAGTCATATACTTGGCATTGTCGCCAGAGATATAGTCTGGATTCAGAGCCAGGTAGATGTCTCCATCTTTTTGAAAATCATCCACCTCCAAGCCTGACTTCAGTTTCTCTTGTATCTTTGTTTTCATCATGTTTCTTGCCTCCTTTTTCTATTTGACAATTATTATAGAGAATTCTGAAACAAAAACAAGAGATTTTCAGCAAGTGGCTACCCAGCGTTAGCAACCGGAAGAAATCTCTTAACAAGTTGCAGAAGAAGAAACGAATTTTATACAAAAGAGTCTAAATTTTTCTGCTTTCAGCACTTTTTGTCCAATCAATCCGTGTTCTTCCAAACTTGAAGTTGCATTAACCTGTTTCTTACTTGGTTCTTTTTGTTTGGAAGATTTTCTTTCCGCCTTATCTGAGGTGTCGTACTATTTCTATGCAAGCCCTCGATCCCTTAGGATAAGAACGGAAATCAGAGCCAGTCAGATGCCCCAATTTTCTTGGACCTAGACATAGGAGTTCTCCATTTAGGCAAAGCTTGTTGAGACTAGCACTCCGCCAAAAACTCCTGCACAGTCTTGACATCTTCTGGGCTACCGCCTCGGTCAATATCACAGATATGCTGGAGCCCATATTTTTCGATAATCAAGGTAGTCGCCCCACAGAAGGTCCGGCCATGTTTAACAGAGTCACCATTGTTAACAAAACCTTTAATCAGCCCAGGATGTTTCTTGATAAAGCGTTTGGTAGACCAAGGAATTTTCCCAGCACCAGCATTTCGAGTAATGAGAAGACAAGGCTCTTCTAGTTTCTCCTTGATGCTCTGGGTCGGATAGCCCAGTGATTCTGCAAATCGTTTACCAACACCAGTATTAGAATCATAAACTACAATCATCTTCATCACCTACTTTCTTAAAAAAAGGATGGCAAACCAAGCCGCAAAGCCTAAAACCACGACATCTGAGATGAGCATAAGCATAAACTCCAAATCCGGCATCATGTGAATATACATCAGCAATGACAACGTTGCTAAAGCCAGCGCCGTCAGCTTCGCAACTACTGGCAATCCCGGAATCAAAGCTGCTCCAATTAGGACAAGGATGAGACCTCCGACTAAGAATGACTGAAAATCCACACTCAAACTAAAACCAACTGTTACACCGCCGTAGCCAATGGTCAAAAGACCAATCAGCACCAGACAGACACCCAAAATAGCCAATCCACTCATAGCAAATCCTCCTTGCTTATTCATTCTTTTCCTCACTTTCATTTTTGAATGAATAGTTCCAGAAATTCATTCATATCATGATAAAAAATAATGTATTTTATCTAATTACGTTCCTTTCCATTCCCAAATCACAGGGCATAACCCATCACCTCCTTTGTTTATGAATGAATGCTTTTTTGAATTCATTCACATCTGCTTCTAAGAAAAGGAATTTCCTCTATTTGGAAAAAATTCCCTTAACAAAATATTTCACTAAAGTCTCAAGACTATCGAAGTAGCCTGAAAATTCCTGCTCTGTGACATGCATGTCTATGTAGTAAATCAAGTCATAAACCTTCATAATCTCAGCTATTTTCTCCTTCGAAAAGCCCTCTTCCTGCAAGCGCTGGCTGAAGGTCTGAATCAGAAACTGATGAAAGGCATTGGACGCTCGTCCGGCATCCTGATTATAGTAATCATGCAGAATCTGAGAAATGCCTGGCTTATTCCACTCGGCTAAAATTTTATTAGGCGAAATCAACTCAAAAGTGACTGCAAAAAGTTGTTCAACGATTGCCTCGGGCTCGCCCTGCCAGTCCACACGTCGCATCGTTTCCTCACGTATACGGCTATTTTCAGCTATATAAACCTCCAAGAAGATGGCTTCCTTGGACTCATAATACTTATAAAAGGATCCGACAGCCATCTGGCTTCTCTTAGCAATATCAGAAATTCCAGCTGCCTTATAGCCTTTTTCTGCAAAGACTTCTCTAGCCGCAGCCAGGAGCTCATTTTTTTTATCCATTTTCCTGTCTCTTTTGTGAATGAATTTTATTTTATATTCATTCATATTTTAACACTTGTTTTACAAAAGTCAAGTATTTTGCTATACTACAGTCTAGATATTCTTTGAATATCAAATTATTATACCGAATTTTATTGGAGGTTTAGTAATGCTTAAAGAAAAACGCAATCAGGGAATGATTGGCCTATTATTTATTACTCTAATTTTTCTTGGAATAGCTGGCGCCATGGCCTTTATCCAGTACCAAAAGGCTAATCCTAAAATTGCCTACTCAGCAGACACCGCTAAAGTTTCTTCTGAAACAGTTTATACTGAAGTTTATGATATCTCTCCAGAACCTATTTTCCCAGTAAATGATAAAACTGAGGTTTGGCTGGTTCAATATAAGGATGGATATGTTGGCGTTCAAGCAAAAAAAGGTGACAAGCAGATCGCCAAGCTAGTGGAGCAAGCAAATAAAGGAGAGCTAAAGAAAAATCCCGCACGACTTGTCGGTACTTACATAAATACAAGCGTTCAAAAGAAGGACCAATCATATATTTCCAACTTTTCTAGCTTGATGCATAGTCTAAGAAATGAAGTTGGAGATATCTCGGCCAAAATTGCAACCAGCTCTTATATCTCTCTTTCTGAGTTTGACTCTGATCATTCCAAATTCATCTTTTACGTCCTATTCTTAGTCGGTTTATCTGCCATTTTTATCGGAACTGGACTCTTCAACCGCAGAAAGAATGTGCAAGCTTATAATGAAATTTATTCAATTTATCCAGAAGTCCAAGGAAATCTTAATCTCTTACTAGAACAAGCTTCCTTCCATGACGAAGAATTGAAAATCATCATCTATAAAGATCACCTGATCACTTATTATCGTGGTGTAAGAACTGTTGACCTCAAACAGGTGATCCACCTCTACCACCATATTTTCACCATGCATCGAGGCTTTGCATCCAACAGAAATTCTACTCTGATAGCTGTTCGTTCAAATAACAAGAAATATCAGATGCCTATTAGAAATATTGGCAAAACGACAGATATTCAACTTCGGTCTACTTTTGACTATCTCTACAATTACTTCCCTCATATCAAATTGGGAGTGTAATGTCACATAAAACTCAAGCTAGAAAATCTAGCTTGAGTTTTTTAGATATA
The DNA here is from genome assembly GCF_030439935.1 of Streptococcus sp. SG1. Lineage (NCBI taxonomy): Bacteria > Bacillati > Bacillota > Bacilli > Lactobacillales > Streptococcaceae > Streptococcus > Streptococcus sp. SG1. The sequence goes on from NZ_JAQFJC010000003.1 coordinate 7,020, forward strand.
AAAACAGGAGCAGGATACAATCCCAGCTCCATTTTTTATGATATGCTTGTCAGAACGTTTTTCAGTAGATTACTTGCCTTCTTTTTCCCTTCTGCGCTTGGCCAAGGCACTGTTAATCTTCTTAGTCTTAAGATTTGTATCCAAGTAAAGAAAGAGCCATACAAAGAGATAAATCAGAATAAAATCTAGCCAAAAATGCCAGTTGAAAATTAAAAATCCCCAGTTATTGTAGACCATGAAACAGCATGCTAAGAATGCGACAGCGACAAAATGCAGTAAAATCGAGACTAAAATAGAGAATCGGTCTTCAAGAGTTTTTAAAATTGAACTGACAATCCCAATCAAACCGCTCATCACCATGACACTGATGATATTACTAGTTGTGGGCGGATGTTTTTGAATAGAGAAAGCAAGGAGAATCAGATAGACTGCACTCCCTGTCTGGATGCCCATTAATATAGCATGTAGACATTTTTTTATACTCATCACTTACCTCCTAGATTCCCAGATATTCCATTAAGAGTTTAACATAGCGACGGCTGACTTCGGTCTTGATTTGATTGGTCAGCTTGGCCGTCATATTGCCAGAAAAACTGTCAGACAAAGACTCCAGATGGTCAATATTGATGACAGCATGCCGGGAAACCTGGATAAAGTTCGAGCTGCTAATCCGCTGCTGAAAGCGAGTCAAGGTCTCTGTCGTCTGATAAATGCCTTCTCTGCTGTAAATCATCAAAGTTGTCTGGTTGATGTCTGCTAGGATTATATCTTCAGTCTTCAGCATGATAAGCTTATCGTCCGACTTGATAGGCAGGACACCACTTGGCCCAGCCTTGTACTGCTCTAAATAATCTAAGATGGCCTTGGCTTCTGCCGCTAGCTGGTCTGCCTTGACCACAACCAGCGGATCCTTGGATGAAATGGTTAGATCTGTTTCAAATTTTGCTTGCAAGAGGAAGCTCCCTATTCACATTCTATTGTAGTTTCAGCCGGCGGATGACAATCATATTTTGCACTATCCAAATAAGCGCTATTGCAACTAAAACTATTCCAACTATATAGAAAGTTTCTGTCCTTGTCAAGAGCTCCTGCCATTCAATGCGAATTCCCATTATTTTTTCAAAAGCTACTCGTGACTGGCTGTTATTGGCAAAAGTGTCTGCTAAACTTTCCTTCATGAGAAGCTGTCTGAAAAGAGATGCCATGTAATTAGAAGGAGTAAGCTTCATCAGGTTTTGAGCCATGTTCGGCAAGTTTCCAATAGGGATATAGGTTCCCACTAGAAAGCCAGAGGTCGCTCCGACTACTGTCGCTAATTTACCCAGACTATCCACTGATTTGAAGCGTTGAACAATCAGAGCATTTATCAGTGTGGCCAAGAGGCTGTTCAAGATCATCAGAAGCACCAGGTAAGAAAGATTTCCCCATTCAAAGGAAATTTTATCCGCCTGCATAAAATAGCTGAGCATAAAGGTAAACATAATGACCTGCATCAAAAAGCCGATAATAATAGAGCTGACAAGATAACTAAGCTGCAAGCCCCACGGTCCTAAATCCGTGATAAAAAGATCGCTTGTTACCATCCGCTCCCGGTCTTCGACCTGCCGTGAGAAAGCTGCCAATGTGGTTGTTAATGCTGTAACTGCCAACACACCGCCAATCAGCCACAAGTCCATCAGCTGGCTGGAATAGCCTCCAGAATTACTTTTCAAAAAAACGATATAAAGCACAAAGGGAATAATGGCTCCAAAGAGGGACAAAATTACCCCACTGCGGTTGCGAAAATAAAGTAAAAAATTGCGTTTAATCAAAGCGAGCATATTAGCGTACCTCTCTTCCTGTCAGTGCCATAAAAGCGTCGTCCATGGTTCCGGGTTGGAATTCAAATTGTTCAATATAGGGACCTGCCTGAGCCAATAAGGCCAGTGCTTCTTGAGTCGTTTTAGGGTGGAGAATAAATTCCCCTTCCTTGACTTGCTCCCAGGCACAGTCTCTTGGCAAACTTTTCTCTAAACCTGCTACATCTGGACTCAAAATCCGTAAGATATTGCGGGCGTAGTTTCCCTTAATCTGGTCTGCGGAGCCTTGGGCAATAACCTGACCATGATCTACGATATAAATCTTATCCGCATCGTCTGCTTCATTAAGATAGTGGGTTGTCAGGACAATGGTCATCTTCTCCTCTTTCTGAATCTGCTTGAGTAGGCTCCAAATACTCTCCCGAGTCTGAATGTCCAGCCCTGTCGTAGGCTCATCTAGAAAAAGTAGGTCAGGGCTATTGAGCAGAGCTCGCGCAATGTCCACTCGACGCTTTTGACCACCAGACAGCGTCCCATACGGTTGCTTGGCAAAGGCTGACAGGCCCAGCTGAGACACCAAGCGTTCGATTCTACCTGCCGGCATCTCCTTGTACTGCTGGGCTCTGATGGTCAGATTTTCCAAAACTGTCAGCCGAGCGTCCAACACACTGTTTTGGAAAACCACACCCAGTCTAAGCTTTTCAGCATAGCAAATCTGCCCGGACGTTGGCTTCAAAAGCCCAATCAGCATCTGAATGGTTGTTGATTTCCCTGCACCATTAGGACCTAGAATAGCTGTAAAACTGCCTCTCTCAATCTGAATATCGAGACCATTAACAGCCACCTTATCGCCATAAATCTTGCTAAGATTTTTTGTTTCTACTAACATGATATTTTCTCCTGTCCTTAACTTCTGAAACTATGATAGCAAGTCATTTTTGAAAAATCTCAGCTTTTTGGACAAGCGGTAAAATGAGGGAGACAAGAGGTAAAAATCTAGACATTAAAAAAGCCCCGACCAAAGGTCAGGGATAATAGACTAGCGTGTAACAATCTTTCGATAGCTACGTGAAGTTAATAAGAACACTAAAATATAAGCTAGTAAAAAGACGCTACAGGTTATGATCGTTGTCTGAATTAATAAGGGCGTATTGGTCACACCTAAAAGCGCCACAATCAAACTAAGCATATGAAAAGCAGCTGCAACATGGCAGAAAGCAAAAATAAGTGGTAAGAAGAACACTGTTACGATTTGCTTACGTATAGTGCGCTTGGTTTGCTTCTCATCAAGACCAACTTTTTGCAAGATGACAAATCCATCACGATCTTCATAGCCTTCAGAAATCTGCTTGTAGTAAATTACCAGAACAGCCCCCAATAAGAAAATGACTGAGAGAAACAGACCTATAAAGAGTAAGGTACCTGTCACCTGTTTTTGGTTTTGCTTAGCTTCTTCTTTATTAGTAGTTACAGTATAACCACCAACTTGCAGACGGTCCATTTCTTCTGTTACTGCTTTTTGTACTTTATCAGAAAACTCCCGGTTGCTCTTCGTGTTACTGGAGATACCAATATAATATTCATGCAAAGCGTCCAAACCGACTTCTTTTATATCATTGACAACCATGTTTAGCATAGCACCCCCAACCATGATATGCCCATTGGGCAAGTGTCCATGAGTAAAATCTTGTGAGGAAATTTGCTTGATTTTCCAATCCTTGCCATTGATACGTAAAGGTTGATTTTTATCTAAAGATAAGTTTCTACCATAGATAAGTGTTTCACCATCAGCTAAGTCTAACCTTTCTCCTGTCATCTTCTCATAATCCTGACGGCTTATAAGCATAAAGCTACCTACTGCCTTGCTGAAAGATTGAGGTGCTTGCATAAAGTTACGGTCGCCAACGGTTACTTTATTCCCAGCCACCTCAGAAAGCATCGACGTTTGATAAAGATAGTCGGAGTAAGTCGGATTTTTAAGACCAGATTCTTGAGCAATTTCTTTTACTTTTTCTAGTAGAGGTTCATTTCTATCTACTGTATCTGGCAAGGATACTGTGACATTATAGTCTTTTGGATAGAGAGTGTCAATATAGTCTTTGCCACCAACATAGATATTAATGGTTCCTACCAGGGTCACCAGAAGCATGGTTGAAAGGATGGAAATCGTAGCCAGGCCAGCTGCATTTTTACGCATCCGAGAAATCAAGTTAGATACTGAAATAAAGTTCTGAGGCTTGTAATAGTAACTTTTACGTTTTCTTAGAAAATTTAAAAGTGTAATTGATCCAGCATTAAAGAGCAAATAGGTTGCTACAACAACCATGAGGACCGCAAGAAAGAAATTGGCAATGGCTGCAACAGGCTTTGTAACTGTCAAGGCTATATAATAAGCAACTCCCATGAGAATGACGCCCAAAAGAGTCTGCAAACCTAAGAATTTTCCTTTCTTTTCTCCTGCTTTCTTTTCTCGCATGAGGTGGAGCGAGCTATAGCGTAAAAGTCTCATTGAATTAAGAAAAAGAATGATAGCAAAAGCCAGACCTAAACTGACTAAAGTCAACCAAATATTAGACCATTGGAAGGTTGAGGTCAACACAACAGGCATCCCCATAAACTTCAAGAGCAGGGCATAAAGGAGCTTATCTAGTAGCATCCCACAGATAATCCCTAGTCCGACAACCCCAGTATATAAAAGACACAGCTCTATGAAGGTCATAGTGAGTAGGTGCCTTTTTTCCATACCAAGTATACTATAAATTCCCAGCTCTTTGGAACGATTTTTCATGACAAAGCTATTAGCATAAGTCACAAGAATCAATACCGCAATCTGAATAACCCAAATCCCAAATTGCAGGGTCATACGAGCTGCTGTTCCGCCATAAGTTGACTCCATATTACTACTATAAGTCAAGGAAATAAAACTATAGAGAATAGCGGTTGCTACAATCGTGGATAGAACAAAGGGATAATAAAGGCTGCGGTTCTTAACAAGATTTGAAAGAGCTAGTTTACTGGTTAGTTTGAACATAATCACCCACCTCACTTGCCATGACAGTCAAAGTATCAGAAATCTCCTGGAACATCTGGCGCTCTGTCTTGTCACCACGGAAAATCTGATTGTAAAGGATGCCATCCTTGATAAAGAGTACCCGCTTGGCTCTGCTAGCTGCTGATGTCGAGTGGGTCACCATCAGAATAGTCTGACCCCGATCATTTATATCATCAAAAACATCCAAAAGAGCAGCCGATGACTTGGAATCCAGTGCTCCTGTTGGCTCATCTGCCAATAAGATCTCCGGCTCAGTGATGATGGCACGCGCCACCGCAACCCGTTGCTTCTGACCACCGGAAATCTCGTATGGATACTTTTCTTGTAGCTGATTAATTCCTAATTCAGTACAAGTGCTGACCAATTTTTGCATCATCTCTGTGATGGAACGTCGAGAAAGCACTAAAGGCAAGAGGATATTATCCTTGACTGACAAGGTGTCCAGCAAGTTGAAATCCTGAAAGACAAAGCCTAGCTTTTCTCGGCGGAAGCTGGATGCTTGGCTATTTTTGATAGTCGCTGTATCAGTCCCATTCAGAAAGACTTGGCCTTCTGTTGGCTTATCCAGCATGGCTAAAATATTGAGGAGTGTTGACTTACCTGAGCCTGACTCACCCATGATGGCTACATAGTCGCCTTTATCCACTGTAAAATGGATATCCTTTAGCGCTTCTACTTGATTACCCTGAAAACGGGTCTTGTAAATCTTTTTTACGTGTTGTACATCTAATAAACTCATAACTTCTCCTTTAAAATCCTAAGTACATTTCTTGAGCTGCCTGATTGGCTTGGCATCCGAATTTCGTCCATTCAATTTCTTGTTGACTTGGCCGAATGGAAGGTCTATCTTTCTTATGACTGATTTTTAATAATTTCATTCTATATACTTCTTTCTTTTGATAATCTTATTCTACCGAATTTGCACTCGGCTTTCCATAACCTAACCTTACAATCCAGAAAGGAATCTTACACTTTTGTAAGATAGAATGAGCCCTATTTTACCCAAAAGGCTATCAAAGCAATCAGCCACAGATGGGCTGGATAGAAAATGTAGAAGAAATATTTGCTCCACTTACTGGTATAACCGCGCTCGCCATTGTAGAGATAAAGAAAAGGTAAGACAGTGATAAAGAGCCAGTCTGAATTGTAGAGCATCATCGAAAGGGTTTCTGACAAGCTAGGATAAACTTCGATACTCATGACAAACAGCAGAACAGCTAGAGCAAGGTAGAGCAGATTGCGCAGAGCTTCGTTCTTTCGATACCCGTAAGTAATAAGCATAAAGGGGATCATAACCATGCCACCTTCTGTCAAGAAAGCAGCTACTAGAAAGACTACTGCGCCTAAGCCATAACGGATCCATTTATCACACCCATTAAGTTCAAGTTTCTCTTTAGAAAATCCAAAGAAAATTCCCAAACTCAAAACGCCACAAGCTAGTGTTAAAAAGATATTATTGGAGTTGTATATTTCTTTTGACTGTAAAAGAAAATTTAAAATGACATTTCCAAAGAACATGAGCCCCGCCCAGAAAAAGAGACGAAGATTATATGTAATGCGGTTGCGCGTGTGAATAAAACCCTCTACTGCTGCAAAGGCAAACCAAACTCCTACACAGCGGGTCACTGCATGAAAAATACCATCCCATCCAGCTGGTAGCAAGCCAGGAATCTTATCAACGTGATCCAAAACCATTAAAAGTGCCATGATTAGTTTTATTTGAAAGCCATTGAGGCCATTCCCTTTTTTCATTTTCCTTCTCCTTTTTCTTTTATAGTCTTATCTTATAAAAATTAAAGAACACCTGCCATAACATAACCTTTCAATTCAAAAGAAAAACCTTACAAATTTGTAAGGTTAGGTGAGAATTATGATGTGGAGGAAAATTTCTGCTTTCTCGAAAGAATGTGTGCCTTGGACTTGACAGACCGTGTTCCTCACTCTCTTTTTTAATAAGCTAGATCGGCTCCTGCTACTTTCTAAGTATCTGTAATAGGCTATACCTTGCCTCCATACGAAAAAGGATAGGGAGCAAAATTAGACATAAACCCATAAGCATCATTTACTTTATAAAATTTAATTTCCTTCGTTATTATCTCCTTTGTTGTTTACCAAATGTCTATATTTATTCCCTATTTTGGGGCTGTTCTTATGATGTAATCCACTTTACCATGAAGGCCAGCGCCCAGTTTCAGCATAAATCATAACTTCATATGCTCCCCTAGAAGATTCAAATGCTTTATCCATCAGTTCTTTAGTAATAGGATAGCGGACTTCTGAACCCATGGCTCCGCCAATTTCTTTAAAGAAGCTAATTTCGTAATAGCCATCTGTCTCATATACAATAAATCCATTACCTCTATGTACAATCGTATCCGATTGATTATAGTCTTCTAACTCATCTGCTTTAGGCCAACGATGATGTTCACAATAAAACATTACTTCTAAAGAATCTTTTTCTGATTTTGAAACACATTCTGCTAATTCCTGGCTAAGGGGAAAGTTAAGCACTTCTTTCCCTCTACTCCACAGAATCTGATAATCATTGTTGTCTTTTAATATCGTACAATTTTTGTATTGCTGAATTTCTGTCGTCATATAAATTTACTTCCTTTACTTCAGGAATTCATCTTTATCATAGACAAAGAGAAATCTAGTTGATGCGCACATTCCTAATCAATTTCTCCATTACCTTCTTTCGCTTGTGCAAATTGTTGGCTATACACAAATAGAGAATAAACAAAAGCATCGAGTGGAAAAATAATGGCAAAAAACTAGGATATAACAGGAAAACGATCAAGGATACTAGCAAACTGATAAAACTACCACGAATTACAGAAGAAACAACAGCTCCGCTTTTCTTTACTACTTCTAGGAATTCTAAGTACTCTAAATCTGTAAATAGAGCAGGATACAAATCCAAGTCTTTTTTAAAATAGACATCCATCAGTTTCCCGATAAGTAAGAAAATACAAGAGAATAAAATCAAATAAAGATACTTGTGAGCTGGTATACTAAAGATTGTCAATCCATTCAGAAATCTTATAAAAGGAAGAAATAGCAATATCAGGGAAAGAATAACGTACTGTTGATTCTTAGAAGTTTTTTCTGGAATTGAAAAATACAATTTCTTTGCCTTTAAGTCATAGTAAACCAATTTGTTCTTAAACTCTCCTAGATGAACTAGTTCTTTATAATGTTTTCTCTTTTCTTTCATTTTCTTTTTTCAGTTCTTTCTCCAATTGTTTTAAGACTGCTAAAATCTCACTTTTATGATCCATTGTTTCATCTACAAATCTTCTTGTTAAACTAAAAAAGCTAATTTTGTCGACATTTTCTTCTCGTTCTATATGTTCAGTTAAGTTGTAGATATCCTGTATGATTCCAGGATATAATTTCTGACTCGGATATTCTAAGTCAATCAGTCTTTTAATGATTTCTTCGTATTCTTGCTAAATCAATATGCATCACACCGCTAATCCTGTAACATAGCTAAAAATTCTGTAAAGTTATTAGCTACAAACTCTATAGCAGGCTCCAGTTCGTAGGATTCCTCGTGGTACCAGATGCACATGCTTGGATTTTCGGGATTCTCAATATAGTTTAGACAAATAAAGTCACCGCCAAACAATGCTGCTATGGGGACCAACTCAAACCCCAAAATATCTTCATGGACAAACAAACGTTCATCCAGTTGGGACATTACAACATCAATGTCATACATGCCAAGTGGATTGTATTTTGAATCCTCTAACACACACAAGAATCGCTCAATCAAAAAGGACCTATTTGTTAAAGAAAATAAATTTTTAGAAGGACGAAAACCATTTTTTCTCATTATAAAATTCTTATAATCGTCAGTTAGTCGAACTTTCCACGCTACTTCTCTTTCATTTAATAGCGCATCAGTTGGCAAGGGGTAGATAATCGATTGATCTTGTTGTGTCATATTCTTCTCCTACAGTTCCTCGTCTTTTACTTCCTCAAACCATTTTTCAAACTCTAGACTTGGAAGCAACTCTTCATCCTTGTCATAACGCCCTTCATAACTATAGCGACTATCAAGGCTGTTTTTCTGAGCATCATAAATCAACCACATTTCAGTTGGGTGTTCACGATTGTACTCTTGGCAAACATCAAGCAATTTTTGTATATCTTCAGCTCCATATCCCAATACAGCAAATGCCATATTATCGGAATCATCTATTTTTTTTGTCGCAACTTCATTAACTTTATCCATTTCAACTACAATACCATTAATCTTATAAAAAACTTTATATGATTGCAATGCTTCTTCAGAAATGCAATAAATATATACTTTTTCTGCTTGATTTTGGACATATTCCATTGCTAATGAAATCATGCTAACCTGAACTTCCATAAATTTATCTTCAAATTGTGTCATATTCTTCTCCTACAGTTTCTCGCCTTTTACTTCCTCAAACCATTTTTCAAACTCTAGACGTGGAAGTAATTCTTCATCCTTGTCATAACGCCCTTCATAGCTATAGCGACTGTCAAGACTATTTTTCTGAGCATCATAAATCAACCACATTTCAGTTGGATGTTCACGATTATATTCTTGGCAAACATCAAGTAATTTTTGTATATCTTCAAGACCAAAGCGTTGTAATGCTACCATCATATTTTTTGAAGTGTCTACTTTTTTATTTATAATTTCATTCACTGCATACATTTTTGTCACAATTCCATTAATTTTATAAAAAACATCAAAGGAAAGTAATGCTTCTTCAGAAATGCAATAAATATATACTTTTTCTGACTGATTTTGGACATATTCTAGTGCTAACGAAATCATGCTAGCCTGAACTTCCATAAATTTATCTTCAAATTGTGTCATTGCAATAATCCTATTCTCTTTAATTCGTTTATGGCCTCTTCCTTAGATGGTGATTTGCCACGCGCAAGAAAGTATTTACCATCAAACTGTATTTTCCCCACAAAAGCAAAAGCCATCCAACCTACTGTAAGTAATAAACCAATTGATCCTATGAAATATAGAAAGTTCACTAACAAATTTTCATCCAACTGGCAACTGTTGTCTTTTTGTACTTCGACATTTTATAATTCTTCCAATAATTTTTTCGACTCTCTTACGATGAAAATATCAGTGTTTTCACTAGATATAGTCTTTAATAATTTTTTTGTTTCGAGAGTGTTTCCTTTTAACTGCTCATTCAGAGCATCAAAATACATTGACTCCAATCTATCAAATTTAAATTCGCTTTCTATAGTTTTGAAATAATCATTTGCTTTCTTTTTTATCACAATATCAAAAATCGCCACTGCTTTTTTACTTATTAGGTTTATTTCTGATTCATTCAAAAATAATTTCTCAATTGATTCTTCAAGTTCCTCCATCGAATTAATCTTATTAGATAGTATTTCTGAATTAATTTGATAGACATTCAATGCTTTTCTTTCAAAATCGTTTAACCAACCTGTGTGTCTTAATTGATCAATCTCATTCACCAGATGCACAAATTCCCCTTGCATATAGCGATAGATAATCTCATAAATTTTCGAAACTTTTCTGCCTCTTTTTAATTTAGCCATACTATTTATCTGAATATACTGCTTCCAAGACTCTATATCTAGTTCAAAAAATAAAAGTTTATTTAATAATTTTAAATACCATTGATTAATACATTTAAGAGCAAAATACATTACAACAATATATACGAATGCGATAAGTAGAGTAAAGTTTGATAGTTTTATATCACTCAAACTATAAATAAAAGGCAATGATACTATCAAAATAATCAATCTACTATATAAATTATACCTTCTTCTTAACTCTTTATAATCTTTCATTGCTTCACCTTTAGCCCTCTCTGAAACGGCATAATTCACTAGAATCCTCTCACATTTACATTTGACTTATTCCAACGATATAGTTTTCATCTTTAAAAAAATATCTAATTTCTTGAATACCTTCAAATATTAGATTTCCCGTTTTAGCTCTCAAAAGAACTGGAACTTTCCCAAATTCGAAGATCAATAGAAAAGTCGTAAGCATGCCACCTATCACCAAAAAGATCCCTTCTTTTCCATCGTTAGTGAATAAATAAGTAACTAAACAGGCCACTAACACAACGTTTAATAGATAAGCATCAAAAATTCACTTTCTTTCCGGTATCGGCTTGAAAGTTATCCTATATCTCTTAGCTACTGTATGTACAAATGCACGTCCTGCATTTTCCTTATTCAGATTATCCAAAAAAGAAGAGGAGTAAATTAGTCCTCTCCTAGACATGAATACTAGTTAACTTGCTACAGTTAATCCAGATCAAAACCAATTAATTTGTTATTTTCACCTGACCTTTTTCATATCCCGAATACCAACTACTTTCAGGACTGACATATTCAGGTAATTCCTTTTGTGGTTGTTCTCCTAAAAGAGTTAAAAGCCCATCATGTATCAAACAAGAATAATGAACCGAATCTCTAGTAAATTCTTCATTCTCAGTATCAAATGAGTAAGTATATTCTTTACCACCTTCCTTTATAGTGATCTGCTCACCTTCTATTTTTATCCATGATGTTTTATCTAGTGAAGCCGTTTTAGTAGATTCATTTTTGACTACCAGATAGTAAATTCCATCTTTTGATTTCATCTCATCAAGGGTAATCCTGATAATACTAAAAATCATCAGTGCAGGAATAATCAAAAGAAACCATTTCCATTTTTTTGATTTATTTTTCATCAGTATCAGTTACCTCCATTATCGATAATTTTTTGAATTTTGTTTTATTCACCATTTACCTCTTTATTAGTAAGTCTCTATTTATTTGCTCTATTGATTAATTCTAAAAATTCCTTCAACCTACCAATGAATTTGAGTCTGATGGGAAATAAGAATCAGATTTATAAATCAGTTATTCTTTAATAATTCTTTATTCTTCTTTAAATATTTTTTTCCATACCATTCTTCCACTGATTTTCCTTCCCACTCACGATACTCTTCAGGATATTTCCATTTGTAGTAGCCTTCTAAAAAGAAAGGAAACTCCATAAATACAATCATGGCGATTATACCAATATTTAATAGAATCCAAAATATAAAGAGACCTAAAACAGTTACGGAATGTGAAAAATTAATAGAAAAAGCTTTGAAAATATAATTAACAATCACAGCTAAGCCCAATATACCTGCTCCATAAATAGCAATACCTTTAGCAATTTTATCTTGTAAGGTAGGTGACTTAACTTCTCCATACATTCGTTTTTTCAAACTTCTAAGCTCTGTTCTTAACATTACATACGTCAACAATACTTGAAGCCCCAAAAGTACTAAGATCCCCCATATTGATAATATAGGTAAAGAGATAGTCGTTGCCAGCAAATTAAATTCAAACACAAACCATATCATAAAAGTTATAATATGAAATCGATAACGATAAGGGAGAATAAAGGTCCGTTTAAAGAATTTACCCATTAATACCAATAACAACCAAATTAACAAGCAAATTAAATAAAGCTCAACTGTTAGCAAAGGATACTGAGAAACTGGTGACCTTAAATCTTTAGGATCAGAATTTTGGAATGATAGGGTAACAGCAAGGAGCATGAAATTTGCACCTATCGGAAACAACAGACTAAGAATAAAAGTTTTAATACCAAACCAAAAAGAGGGTTTCCCTTTCTTAAAGACTTTCCCAAGTTTATTATAATAATCTTGTTTCTGATACTGCAAAAAACCATCATCCTCCAGATTTAAACTTTCTTCAAAACTAGCTTTAAAAATTGATTTCATCATACTTTTCCCGAATTTTAATGCCTCACCGATTCCTTACAAAATTTTATTCCTACTGATTTAATCTTATTGTTGGCCTTTTTTACTGTACTTTTTCCTCCATTTACTCAAGTCCTTCCCTAACTTTATGTATCAAAAGATATTGATCACGCGCTATAGAACTGTACCTTCTTGAGGCTACTCGATTCATAACCAATTATCAGATTACTCATTCTATTAAAAAGACCAATAATTCTACCAAGGTCCTTTGTATTTTATTGATTACAAAAATAAGCTTTCCTATCCCCTGTTAGAAAATAATCTTGACTAATCTATATAAGAATTTAAGGTCTTGATACAAAAAATCATTCGTTAATCTATCCAGTGATATTAAGGTAACCTTATCCAAAATAAAAACTGTGCAAACAACGAGGAAAATACCCTTATTCAATTTTTCCCTCACAATTCCCGTATGGATTATTCCTATCTCTTAATGCTATCCAACACTATCAAAATGAAACTCCAGATAATTATTATTTTTACCAATAAAATCAGACGAATATACTAATTCAACCCTTGAAACAGTATTGTTATGATTCTTTTTCATTCTCCCACAAGTAATTGCATGATCGTTGGCCATTTTCTAAGTTGATAGTCAAATCTGAACATTAAGATTACTAATAGACAGAGGAAGCAAAAGATCACTGCCTTGACTTCTTTCTCTATAATAAATAAAGCCACGGAAATTGGAGTTGTAATGATGAAAAAAGATAGCATAAGTTGCAAAAAAACTTTTCGTCTTTTTAATCCCTTAATAAATGCTTCTTTTTGAGCACCTTCTAACTCTGATCTTTTTAATTTTAGACTAGAATGATAATAGCGGATTATTAACTTTGCTGAAAAATAAGCTGGTAGACTCAGGAAAACGACCAAAAATACTCTGGTCCACATATTTTCCAATAAACCAATTTGAGTGATCAGAGCAGAAATTTTATATATAAGGGATAAAGTGATGGGGACCCAGACGTAATACCAGTTACTTGGAGTAGAAGTCTCCTCCATTAGGATCTTATTTTCCCAATCAAAATGGTATTTTTTATTGTTCCATATTCCTAAATTAATGATTGACTTCACATTTTCACTTACCTTTCAGTTAGAACTTTCTACTAGGGATTATACTCAATCAATCGCCAAGCGTTTTTCCGCTAGTCCGATTTTTACTATAGTGCCTTGACCGACTTGGGAATCTAATGACAAGGAATTACCCAGTTGATCGGATATTTTTTTTGATAAATAGAGTCCTAATCCAGATGATTGATGAGTAAGGCGACCATTATAGCCTGAAAAACCTCTTTCAAAGACACGTAAAATATCACTGTCCTTAATCCCCAAACCAGTATCTTTCAGGTAGAGAACGTCATCTTGGCAGAAGATTTCAATTCCACCTTCCTTGGTATACTTGAGACTATTAGACAGGACCTGCTCCAAGATAATCATAAACCATTTTTTGTCTGTCACAATGGTTCGATCCAAATCGTGTAGGTTCAGTGTCAAACCTTTCTGGATAAAGAAAAGAGCATATTTTTTGACCACTTCCTTGACCAAATCTTCCAGATTTTCCTTCTTCAAAACGAGGTCGTCATGAAAACTTTCCAAGCGTAGATATTGAAGGACTAGGTTGACATAAGATTCAATTTTGAAAAACTCTTGACCCAGTTGCTTCTTGGCATCTGGATCTGTCAAGTCCTGCACCAGCAAAGATCCAGCAGCGATTGGTGTCTTAATCTGGTGGGCCCAGAGGGTATAGTAGTCCATCAAGTCGTTGTAACGCTCTCGTTCTAGGACTGATTGACTCTTTTTTTCAGCTTCCATTTTTTGGATCTTATCAAATAGCAGAGCTTCTACAGCTGTTTGAGCCTGTTCTTGTCCATAAAGTAGCTGATTGTGATAGTTCTTATAGGCTATCAAGCTGTCTATAGAAAGAGTCAGAATCCCTAAAACCAGCAAAAGAGTAAAAATATACTGAAGAACTACCCGACTATCTTCAAATATAAAACTGAAAAATAGAAGCAAGCCAAAAAACAGTAAAAATTGCAAGAAAAAATAGCGTCTTGAGTAAATATAATATTTGATAAAGAAAAACTTATTCTGTGTGTCCATTTGTCAGACCGTATCCAATCCCTTTTTTCGTCTCAATAAAGTTCTTAAGACCTGTTTCTTCCAGTTTTTTCCGGAGCCTAGCAACATTGACAGATAGGGTATTATCATCAATAAAGAAATCGCTATTCCATAGCTCTTTCATCAAATCTTCCCGCTCAACTATACTGCCTGCTCGCTCAAATAAAACACGTAAAATCTGGAATTCATTCTTAGTCAGCGTAATGACCTGACCATTATACATCAAGTCCATAGACTTGAGATTTAAAATCACGCCTCGGTGTTCTAGGAGATTTTGATCTGTACCAAACTCATAAGAGCGGCGCAACAGTCCTTGAACCTTAGCCAGAAAAACATTGTTATCAAAAGGCTTGGTCACGTAGTCATCACCACCCATATTGATAGCCATGACGATATCCATAGCCTGATCTCGTGAAGATAAAAACATGATTGGAACCGTTGAAATCTTGCGAATCTCCTGGCACCAATGATAGCCATTAAAGAGGGGCAGACCAATATCCATCAAGACCAGCTGAGGTTCCTCCTTAACAAAAAGAGATAAAACCTCCATAAAATCTTCAACCGCAAAAACTTGATAACCCCATTGTTCCAACATCTTTTTAATCATTTGACGGATGACTGGATCATCCTCTACTAACATAATCTTATGCATTTTCGCCTCGCTCAAAATTATTTATAGCTATTATACCAAATTCTTTAGCAATTCACAGAAGTTCTCTTGACGGGACAAAAATCAGATGATTTTCATGAAATTTCAAGTATTTTCCGAAAATTTGTTGACATTTTCTTTATAAATTGATAGAATAACAGAACATTCGGAATTATCTGAAAATTCATTCTTTGTACGAAAAGGAGATTATTATGATTGAACAAACTCAAACATCTACCTGGCAGTCAAAAATAAAAGCCTTAGGGCCAGGGATTCTTATGGCTTCTGCTGCTGTTGGTGGCTCTCATATTGTTTCATCTGCTCAAGCAGGCGCCATGTATGGCTGGTCCCTTCTCTTGCTCGTCATTCTTGCCAACCTTTTTAAGTATCCATTTTTCCGGTTTGGTGCTGAATATACGCTAGAAACAGGAAAAAACTTAGTAGAAGGCTACGCTGAAAAAGGAAAGGTCTACTTGGGTATTTTCTTTATCCTCAATGTTTTCTCTGCCTTAGTCAACACTGCTGCTGTTGGGATTTTGTGTGCTGCTATCGTAGCAAGTGCCTTTCCTAATGCTCTAGGCCTAAGTATCACCCAATGGTCCCTAATTTTGATCGTTATCATTTGGGCTATGCTTCTCTTTGGAGGCTACAAATTCCTTGACGGGCTGGCCAAATGGATTATGTCTGCTTTGACTCTCGCTACAGTCCTAGCTGTCATCGTTGCAATCATTGAGCATCCAGAATATGGGGCAGATTTTGTTGAAAAAACTCCTTGGCAAATGACTGCTTTACCATTTATCGTATCTCTTATGGGTTGGATGCCAGCTCCAATTGAAATCTCCGCTATCAATTCCCTCTGGACTGCCGAAAAAGGAAAAACAGTTGACATCTCTATCAAGGATGGTCTCTTTGACTTCAACGTTGGTTTCATCGGGACTGCTATTTTAGCCGTTTTCTTCGTCGCCATGGGCGCTTTAATCCAATACCCAACTGGGCAGGAAGTCCAAGCAGCTGGAGCAGCCTACATCCAACAATTCGTGGGAATGTATGCTTCTGTCCTTGGGGATTGGTCTCGCTTCTTAATTACCTTTATCGCTTTTCTTTGTATATTTGGAACTGTAATCACAGTCATCGATGGCTACTCTCGCGTCAATGCTGAGTCTCTTCGCCTTCTTCTCAAGAAAAAAGAAATCTCACAAAAAGAGCTGAATGTTTGGATGACTGCTACTTCTATCATCGGTGGTATCATCATATATTTCTTCCAAGGAAGCGTTGCACCTATGCTAAGATTTGCTATGATTGCTTCCTTCTTAACTACCCCATTTTTTGCCCTATTGAACTACCTTCTAGTTACAGGTGAAAATAAAAACCTAGCAAAATGGTTGAAAGCACTCTCTATTCTCGGTCTTATTTTCCTCTTTGGTTTTGCTTTCTTCTTCATCTACGCATTAGTAATTGGTAAGGCCTACTAATAAAAGAAAGAGCAGACGGCTCAAAAGTTAAGCTTTTGTCCTCTGTTCTTTTTTTGTATTCTTCCAGCAAACCGTACTAGCTTATGATATACTATCTATATATCGATTCCTAGGAGATAGACAAATGGAAAATATTTTTAAGTACCTAGATGATACACAGTATGATAATATCTATGACCGTCCTTTTAATGAACTAGACCTGCTCATCCTAACAGAATTAGCCTATCTTTCTTTTGACGGACTTGTCGCTAGTGACCTGGATCTAGATAAAAGCAAGCGACTACAGGACATTGCTGAAAATTACCCTCAAGAGCAATCTATGATGCATACCCGCAATCGTCTTAAACTACTTGAAAAAGCCTCCCAAACTAAACGTTTTAAGAATATTAAACTAATGGGCTTTATAAACGACATTGACTTGGAGATTGAAAAACAATTTGCTGCCCTAGTATACTGTATTAAGTCTAAACCTGCTACCTATGTCCTAGCCTACAGAGGGACCGATGACTCTATCATTGGTTGGAAAGAAGACTTCCATATGACCTATATGGATCGAGTTCCATCCCAAAAAAATGCCAAGAAATACTTAAAAGAGGTTCTCAGAGAGCTTGATGGAGACTTCATCTTGACTGGGCACTCCAAGGGAGGGAACTTGGCTGCTTACGCTGCTAGTCAAGTTAATCCTCTCTTGCAGGAGCGTATTAAAAAGATCTATAGTTATGATGCTCCTGGCCTTAACAAAGCCATCATTGAAAGCGATGGTTATAAGGCAATTGCCAATAAAATCCAGCATTACATTCCACAAGGTTCTATTGTGGGCATGATGTTAGAAATTCCTAAACAGATGGCAATTGTCAAAAGCACTGCCTTAGGAGGTCTAGCTCAACACGATACTTTTTCGTGGCAGATTGAGGGAGACAGTTTTGTCCTCCTAGACAGCTTAAATCCAGATAGTCTTCAGACGGATAAAACATTGAAGAATTGGGTAAGAAGTACATCTGACGAAGAATTAAAAGATTTCTTTGATTTGTTCTTCGGACTTGTACTAGATGCCGGTATCACTTCTATTGATGATTTCTCTAAGATTTCAAATGTTAGAAAAGTTTTAGATATTTTCAAAAATGCCAATGCATTATCGGATGAGGAAAGAGAAATGCTGACACGACTCACTAGTCTTTTAGTAGATATGAGAGTCCAAAGCTGGAAGGACGATATTAGCTTACCTAACCTTTCTGAAATTGGCAAAGATATCCGAGAAAATCTATCACGCTGGAGTAAGCAGCTTCCTTTCGGCCAGTCTGATACTGACAAAAAGGAAGACATCACCTCAGATGTTCAAGAGTAACATCGCAAAAGTTCTCTCTATCTTATCTAACATTATACTGGACCCATCCGTCCCAAAAACGAAACAAGCTCTTATCTTGACAGCTTGTTTTTTCTTTGTTAAAATGTAACAAAATACATTACAACTAATTAGTGATATTTTTAGAAAGGACACAAACTATGAAATCTATCAAAGGAATTGCCCTTATTACTGTCAGCATAATCCTGACCATCTATGCTTGGGCTTCAGCTGGGATGACCAACTTTATCGTACCCGGCCTGGCCTTAACAACCCTTTCGCTGACCTTTTTACTTGCGACTCGGAACGCCCTATTAGAAAAATGGTTCCATGGCATTGAAAAGATGTACGCCTATCATAAGTTTACCGCTATCTTTTCTGTCGTCCTGCTCGCTCTCCACAATCTTGCCATGGGCGGCAGTCTCTGGGGTTCCCATTTGGCAGCTCAGCTTGGTAATGTTGGTATCTATCTTTTTGTCAGTATTGTACTTGTGGCCTATCTCGGCAAGCACATCAAATATGAGGCTTGGCGCTGGATTCACCGCTTTGTCTATTTGGCCTATATCTTCGGTCTCTTCCACGCCTATATGCTGATGGGCGGTCGACTCCTGACACCGACCTTGCTGGGCTTCGTAGTCGGATTCTACGCTATCACCGGTTTGGCTTCTGGCTTTTACATCATCTTCCTCTATCAAAGTTTGGCCTTTCGCCATCTGGGGAAAATCTTGCAAGTCAAACGCCTAAACCACGATACCGTGGAGCTGAAGATCCAACTCAGTCAAAAGCTAGACTACCAGTATGGGCAGTTTGCCTTTGTCAAGATTTTCCAAGAAGGATTTGAAAAAGCGCCACATCCTTTCTCTATCTCTGGTGGACATGACAACATTGTCTACTTTACTATCAAAAACTCTGGCGATCACACTAAGAAACTGTATAACAAAATCCAAGAGGGAACCAAAATCACCATTGACCGAGCTTATGGCCACATGATTCTTGACCAAGGGCAGGAAAAACAAATCTGGATTGCTGGTGGGATTGGCATTACACCCTTCATTTCCTATATCCGTGAAAATCCTAATCTGGATCGTCCAGTCAGCTTCTACTATGCTTATACCGGAGCAGAAAATGCTGTTTACCTAGATCTACTCAAGGATTACGCAACTAAGAATCCGCAATTTGACCTTCATTTGGTCGATAGCAAGGTTTCTGGCTATTTGGACTTCAAGAATTATCCTCTGGACGACAAAACTACGGTCTTCATGTGCGGACCTGTCAAGATGATGGATAAACTAGCCAACGAATTTAAAAAGACCAATCCTAAAGCAGATCTGGTCTATGAAGGCTTTAAATTTAAATAAAGAATATAAAACATCAGGAGCAACAACAAGGTTGCTCCTGATGTTTTATTGTCTAGTAATGGATGGAGCTGAATCAAGATACAGATTGGGAGGTCTACGCCATATTTAGAATATCCAGCAATCTCTAAATAACCTATTACAAGTAAATCCGAAACAATGAAATCCTCATCTTTTATTACTTATAGGTATGCTTTTAATAGTAAAATCATCCGACCTAATATATTTTGGTTTTTGAATCAAATACGTGGATACGTCCAATGATTCTCTACATTCATAAATATACGAGCTTATCTTGGCAAATAATGCATTATAAATAGTATCTTGGAGTAACTTTTGAAACGACATAATAATCCCCCTCCCAACGATACCTTTACAGATTTTTACCTACTAATCTAATAAAGCAACTACTTTTTATCAATTATTCATTTAAATTCCTGTTATCTCAATGGAATAAGTTTTATAATCAGACATTTCAGGCTCGATAAAAGTTACATTTTCCTTGTAATTAAAAAATCCAGATTCTTCTTTTGATGTAGATAAGCCGCCCCATGGTTCAATTGCAATAAACGGCCCCTTATTCGCAGTAGACCACAAAATTAAATATGGAAAATCTTGGAAATCAATTTTTACTGCTTTATTATGATTTTTAGACTTTAATGTTACCGAACGAGAAACCAGCTTATCCAAAGTAATTGCATCCTTTGAAAATAGATCATAATCTAAAGCTAATACTTTTTCTTTATTTAAAAAAGGTGAACGGCTTTTTATATCAAGCAATCCCGTCTCGGGATATGATGCTGGAATACTACAATTTTCTTCTTTTTCAAATTCGAGATAATAATCTTCATACCGTTCATTTTCAAACAAGGGACAATTAAAACCCGGATGTGCGCCTATGAAATAAGGCATATCTTGATTTAATCCTAAGTTCTCAACTATGTATTCTACTTCAATCTTAGATTTATCTAAAGTATAAAATATACTTAAACGAAAAGGATAAGGATATTGTTTTAACATTTCCGAATTACTCTCAATTGAAAACATAATTTGATGGTCATTTATTATCTTATGCTCAAAATCTTTCTTTCTAACTAAACCATGACGAGGAAGATGGCCTTCTATAACTCCTTCATCTCCCATAATAAAGAGAGGAGCATCATCACGGACACTACCACAGTTAGGAAACAAGACAGGAGCCTGTCCTCCCCAATATTCAGGATTTCCCTGCCATAAATATTCCACGCCATCCTTATCTTTTATAGAAGATAATTCTCCACCCTTTTCCTTAAATTGAACTATTAGAAAATCATTAGATAACTCTAGTACCATATTTTTACCTCTCTTTTTACTATTTATCCTTTTCATAAGGTATTATATCTACATCAAAACTACCCAAACTTCTATCAGATTCCTCAACCAAACTTAGAAACATGTACTCAAAACTATCAATAGTCAACTTAGAATGGCAAATCCCTTCTAAACCTTCTGATACGAACCAATCTCCAATAAGAATAAGCTCCGTTTTTTTAATCCGAGGTGCTTGAGAACATCGTTCAAAATTAATAATTTAAACTTGTTTATATAGAGAACCCGATACTGCTTTTAGCAAACTCTTTGTTTTTTTTCAAGCATGGCTTCCCTCTTTTCGAAAAGCCGAAAGAGTTCAACTCTAACGGCTTTACTTTTTATTCAATCATTTGTGTTTCAGCTAGTTTCTTATACCAGTGAGCGGATTTCTTCGGATAGCGTTCCTGCGTTTCGAAGTCTACGTAGAATAAGCCGTAGCGTTTTTCATAACCGTTAGACCAAGAAAAGACATCCATCAGAGACCAGATAAAGTAACCCTTGACATTAGCCCCGTCCGCAATCGCATCGGATAAAACTTCCAGATGCTGCTTGACATAGTCAATCCGAGCATCGTCGTAAACAGTATTGTCCACAAATTCATCTTTATAACCCAGACCATTTTCTGTGATATAAATCTTCTTGTAGTTTGGATAATCTTTCTTAATCCGCATGATCTGGTCATAGAGACCTTGCGGATAGATAATCCAATCCCAATCAGTTTTTGGTATATGGGTTGGAGATTCTCTGCGCCCTACACCCTTAATCTGGTACTTGGAGCTTCCCTTTTCGCCTTTTCCGTTATGGATAATTTCTGTTTCACCATCAAAGTCGCGCATCCAATCACTCATATAGTAGTTGATGCCAAGGAAATCATTGAGGTCTTTAGCTGCTTCTAGAGCCGCAAAGTCTTCATCTCGCAGATCCAGCTGGCCACCATTAACCTTAAGGATGTGATTTACACCTGCCAGAGTTACATCAGAATAGTGCCCCAGATAAGTCGCATCTAAGATAAACTTGTTATGAATAATATCTTCCAACTCTGCCGCTCTGACATCTGCTGGATTTTCTGGATCGTAAGGATATTTTGTCGGAAGTGCATGAACGACACCAATTTCACCCTTGTAACCCTTGTCCTTATAGAGCTTAACGGCACGGGCATGGGAGACCATCATGTTGTGATGGGATTGGAAAACCTTGGCCAAGTCATACTGGATACCTGGAGGGAATTTTCCGACTAAGTACTGACCATCACCAATAGGACCAATTTCATTGAAAGTCGTCCAATAGCGAACTTCTGGAAATTCTTCAAAACAGAAAGCTGCATAGTCCACAAAGTGCTCAATATTATCCCGATTGAGGAAATCTCCATTTGAATGAAGTGCCTCTGGTGTATCAAAGTGGTGAAGGGTCACAAAAGGTTCTACATGACGTTTGTGGCATTCTGCGAAAAGATTATGGTAAAATTCCACACCTTTTGGATTGACCTCTCCATAGCCTGTCGGGAAAATCCGTGACCAAGCAATGGAGATTCGAATACCATTGACACCATATTCTTCAGCCAATTTCAAATCCACAGGGTATTTGTGGTAAAAGTCGCTGGCAGGTTCTGCCGTGTACCAGTAGTTATCCTCTAGGTACTTATCCCAGGCAACTGGTCCTTTTCCATCTGTGTGGGTTGCTCCCTCAGCTTGATAGGCCGCTGTTGCACCACCGAAAATAAAATCTTTAGGTAAGCTTTTTGTCATCTTATTTTCCTTTCAATAGCCTTTGAGGTGAAACAAGTAAGTAGGTTAGTAACAGGGGAATTGAACTTTGCTTCACCTCAAATGAACTAACAAATTAGTTGTGAAATTGCTCCTGCACGAAGGCCAGTGCTCCTTTGCCATCACGGGTTAATTTGATGTATTGGGCACCTTCAGTCTTAGCTAGCTTGATACCCAATTTATCAGTTTCTGCCTTCATGTCTTCAAAGTTTGAAGCAACTTGAGGAGCCAGGATAACCAGGTCAAACTCAGGCAGCATTTCACGGTGAGCACCATAGCCACCCGCTGCTGCTTTGACAGGAACATTGTATTCAGCTGCTGCTTTATTCAAAGCGTTGGCCAGCAATCCGCTAGTACCACCGCCTGCACAAAGCACCAGAACATTGGTTTCTTCGCTAATATTGTTTTGCGCTGGAGCTTCTTCATCCACTCCTGCTTTTTCAAGGATAGCATCTGCTTTAGCAGTGTTAAAGTTAGCTGCTACTTTTTCTTTGAGAGCATCGTTGGCTTTACCAGAACGTTCTTCTTCTAGGATTTGTTCGTCATAAACCTTGACAAATGGATAGTAAATAATCACATCTACTACGACAAGAAGGACTGCAAGAACAAAGGACAGAAGCTGGAAGTTGGTGCCCAGCACGATTCCCAGAGGTCCAGGTGTCACCCAAGGAAGGTTTGCTGAGAAGGAGTTCATGTTTAACGCATCAACAAAGAATTTGAAAATCCATACGTTTGCGATAGGAGCAAAGATAAATGGAATAAAGAAAATCGGATTCAGTACAATTGGAGCACCAAAGAGAATGGGCTCATTGACACCAAAGAAGGTTGGGACAACAGATGCCCGCCCAATTGCACGGTTACGCTCTGACTTACAGATCCACATAAAGAGGAATGGAACAATCAAGGTCGCACCAGTACCACCCATGGTAACGATGAACATTTGAGTACCAGAAGTAATGACCTTATCCGCATGTTGACCAGCTTGTGCCAAAGCCAAGTTGGCATCGATATTAGCATAAGTAATGGCAGCAATGGCAGGCTCAACGATAGACGGACCGTGAATTCCCACGAACCAGAAGAAAGCATAAGCACCAAAGATAAGAGTAATTCCCAGATAGCCATCTGCCGCTGAGAAGAGCGGAGCAAGAAGCGTTCCGATGGATTCCGCAACGGTTACTCCCAGACTTGCTTTAACAAGCAGTTCCAAACCATAGAGCAAAACGACTGAGACAGTAAATGGAATCAAGTCTTTAAATACTTGCGAGATATTTGGTGGAACTTCTTCTGGCATGCGAATAGTGACATTATTTTTCACACAAACCTTGTAGACATTAACCGTAACAAAGGCTGCGATGAAAGCTGTCAAAAGACCTTTGGTTCCCATGAAGGCAGTCAGGAAGCCACCTTCCTTGGCAGGCTCAGCTGCCATGAGGAGGAAGCCGACCATAGATGCCAGCATAGTAGACAAGAAGTTAATCTGGTTTGTCGCAGGCAGGCCGCGGTTGACAGAGTCTGTCAAAGCCTTTGCAGTGGTCCCACCCACAAAGAAAGCCAGAATCCCCATCGAATAGCTATAGGGGGTCATTAGGAAAGTTTCAATGTCCTTAGACCAATGGAAGCCCCATGCATTTGGCACATAGGCAATCAAGATAAAGATAGATGAGAAGAGGATGACTGGCATACCAGCGATAAAGCCATCCCGAATAGCTCGGAGATAGATATTCCGAGAAATCTTCTCAAAGAAAGGCTTCCCTTTCTCAATAAGTCCGATGAGTTTGTTCATTATTTTACTCCTCTTTTGTATAGTTCAATCAAATGGTGCATCATGTCTTTTAGCAAGATGGTAGTCATTAAGTGATCTTGGCCGTGCATCATGGTTACACTGTAAGCCAAGTCCTCACCAGCAGCTTCTTTTGTCAAGAGACTGGTCTGAGCGTGGTGAGCTTCAGCGATGCAGCCATTGGCTTCTTCTACTAAGGCATCTGCCTTAGCAAAATCCCCAGCCTCTGCAGCTTTCAATGCTTCCAGGAGCTTGGAGCGAGCGTCACCAGCGTAGGCCACAATTTCAAAACCGAGCAATGTTACTTCTTCTCTATTCATGAGAGATCCTCCTTGTATTCTTATGTAAAATGTTATTATTGTTTTCTATTTATAAAAGACGTTGAATATGCAACACCAGGTAGACCCGTTCGCTGCGGTAGAGATCAATTCCCGTCTTCTGGGCAATGATTTGGTAAATATCACTTCCGACCTGATAGGCTTGAGGGTATGTCATTTGAATCTGACTTTCCATTTCCAGCAGGGAAACATTGTCATCACGGCTTCTGTCCAGATAGTCCAAAAAGTAGTTCAGGTGAATCATAAAACGGTCATAAAAGTTGCTGTTTTCTGCACTTCTTTTAATACCATTTTTCTTCAGCTCTGCCTCAACAGCAGCCAGAATATCTTTTCGTCTGCCTAAGTGGCTTTGCCCCTCTAGATTGGTCTCCCCTTCAGCATTGATAAAGTGATAAGCAATGCGATTGACCTCGTCGCTAGGTAAATTATCCAACAACCTCTCGCGGTATATCGCTAAGGCTTCCTGAGCAATCTGATAAGGAACAGGGTATTTATCCGAAGCATCCGGCAGGTCACTCTCCTTGTATCTGCCCTGCTGCACAGCCTGATAAGAACAGTAGATGTGATCCGTCAGCGTGACATAGATATACTCCTGTACAGGATAATCATACTTCTTAGAAAGGGTATCAATCACATCATAAGTCACTGTGATAAAGTCCAGCGGAACATCTTTGAGCAAGGCCACAAAGTTTTCTTTAGACTCTTCCGTTCTTAGGCGAAAGATTTTCTCAATCTTACTTTCAAGAACGATATCACCCTTCTTTTTATTAAAAGCTATGCCACTGCCAATCAGAACAACCTCTTCACCATTTTCATGTTTGGCTAGAGCAACATTGTTGTTCATAGGATGTATGATTCGATACATATCTCCTCCTCTTCATTTTCTAGGGTTCTGGCAAAACAAAAAGACCACAAACAAACTAAGGCTATATCTTCCCTCAATTTATTTGCGGTCACGCCTAATCTAGCTTAGTAACGCTCACCCTATTCAATTTCTGACTTCATTATAGCATATCAGTCTCAGAATGTAAACCCTTACTTTATTTATTTTTTAACAAATTTTAGGCTCTTTCTTTCCAAGAGGTAGCTGTTTTTTGAAGAACTTTGTTGAGTTCGTCAATATTTTCGAATCCTGTTGTACGAAGCCACTTGCGAGCTGCTTCTTCACCTTGCTCAATGTAGTCTTTGACACTGCCAGCCCAAGTCGCACGTCCGCAAAGAACTCCGTTGAAGTTTGCACCTGACTCATGAGCGAACACAAGTGTTTCTTGGAAAAGTTTCGCAGATACACCTGCGCTCAAGTAAATGTATGGAAGGTTGGTTGCCTCATCTTGTTCCTTGAAGAAGGCAGCTGCTTGTTCTTTAGAATACACCACTTCACCATCGCCAAAGCCTTCAACATATTTAACATTGACTGGAACTTCCACTTTCAAGACATCAATATTGAAACGTGGGTCTGAGAAGACCTTCATAGCTCCGATAACCTTATGAGGCTTGACTTTAGCATACTCAGCGCTGGAAGCATCCGCAATCTTTTCATCGTAAGCCAAGATTTCAAGGAAGAATGGAATATCTTCTGCCACACACTCAGAACCCACACGCTCGATATAAGCCTGCTTTTGTTGGTTAAGTTCTTCGGAGCTGTCTACGTCATAGTAAAGAAGGAATTTCACTGCATCCGCACCTTGTTCTTTGATGCGTTTTGCAGACCAAACATCCAGACAGTCTGGCAGGCGCTTGGTGCTTGAAGTATCATAGCCTGTCTTTTCATAGGCCAATAGCAAGCCAGCATTCTTGTCCAAAGCCTTAGTAGCAGGCAGTCCATACTCAGGATCCAGCAACATAGATGAGGCATAAGGAGTTAGCTCTTCTGCGACCAAAACTTTCAGTTCTTCCATTTGAGCTACTGTTGGTTCTGCTTCCTGGTGTTGAGCCATAAGGCGTTTCAAAGCACCGCGTTGGTCAAATGCCAAAGCAGAAATGATGCCATTCTCATCAGAAAGTTTTTCCATGTACTTGCGTTTTTGTTCTGTTAATACCATTCTTTATACCTCTTTTACTGTGATTTGATTGTATAGGCCATCGTAGTTTTCAACGTTGACATGACCAGTCATTTTTTCTTGGGCATTGAGCATGCCCAGAACATTTGCTTTTTTGAGCAGAGAGACATCATCTTCTTGATGACTCAAGGCTGAAGAGATCCCTGCAACAGTTGAGTCTCCAGAGCCAACTGGATTGACTACTTGGATTTTAGGAATATCTACTTTATAGAAAGTATCCCAGTGCTTAGCAAAAGCTCCATCTGCACCGAGTGATACGATGATCCACTCGATTCCTTCAAATAGCGGTTCTGAAAGGACAGCTTTTAACTCATCCAAATCTTTTGAAACCTCGCGACCCAACAACTGAGAAAGTTCTTCGTTATTAGGTTTGATGGCAGTTGGTTTCACATCTGATTTGAGTACAGCTTCCAGAGCTGCTCCGGAGCAATCCAGCACCACCTTATTGCCAGCTTGATTAGCCATTTCAACCAATTGAATATAATATTCAACTGGTAAACCGGCTGGTAGACTTCCCGAGATACTAACTACCTCAGCTGATTCCATTAATGATTTAAAATGATGTAAAAAACCATTTGCCTCATCCGCTGTAATAGTCGGACCGGCTTCCAGGATTTCTGTTTGCTTACCTTCGTGTAAGATAGCAATACAGTTTCTCGTATCTCCCGAAATGTTATAAAAGCATTGTCTAACATTAGGATGAAGGTTTTGTAATAAGAACTCTCCATTAGTCCCACCAATCAGGCCCGTCGCAGCAACATTGTCTCCAATTTCTCCCAAGACCCTGGTTACGTTGAGACCCTTTCCGCCTGCTGTTTTACTGACTTCTGCAACACGATTAACAGTATCTATTTTCAATTCTTCTAAGGGATAGGAAATATCGATAGAAGGATTCATGGTCACTGTAAGAATCATCTGGCTACCTCACTAGTCGTGGTACTCTCCACGATCCCATTTTTCAAGAAATTCTGTAAAGAAATTATCATCTGCCTGATGAGCGTTGTGAGTTTCAACATGCTCAATTTTCGCAATCAATTTTTTATTTTCTTCAGTCGGCTTGTACTCCGCATGAATGAAAGCTTCTATGATGTCACACATAAGGAGCTCACCAGTAATTTTTCCACCAAAACCAATGACGTTGGCATTAAGTTCTTCTTTAGCATAGAGAGCTGAAGTCATATCACGTACCAAGGCAGAGCGTACACCTGGAACTTTATTAACAGCGTTGTTGATACCAACACCAGTACCACAGATACATACCCCAAGATCAGCTTGTCCACTAACAACTGCTTCCCCTACTTTTTTACCAAAGATTGGATAGTGTGTCCTTGTATGGTCATAAGTACCAAAATCAAGAACTTCGTAGCCTTTTGATTTCAAAAAATCTGAAACAGCCATTTTTTCATTTGTTACGATGTGGTCACATCCGATTGCAATTCTCATTTAACTTCTCCTTTTCTTAGCACATCTTGTTGAGCATGTCGACTCGGATTTGGTGACGTCCGCCGTCGTATTTACCATTGACAAAGCCTTTAGCAATATTCTTAGCCAGGCCTTCTCCAACAATTTCAGCTCCCATTGTGATCATACGAGAGTTGTTGTGACCACGAGTCATATAAGCAGAACGTTCATCTGTTACTTCTGCTGCAACCATGCCTTTGATTTTAGTCGCTACCATGAACGGACCAGCTCCATAAGCATCAATCACGATACCTAGATTTTCCTCTTGTTTGTTCACCTCAGCCGCAACTGCAAGGGTCACATCAACAAAATCCTTGCCCTCTTCTGTCACATCGACTACTTCAAAGTTTTCTCCAATGAGAAAGTCCTTAACTACATCTTTTAGCTTATTTCCAGCAGCGTCTGCACCAATAATAATTGCCATGAGCATTCTCCTTTGTTTGATTTTTTGCACAGATTATTGTTTATAAAAAACACCATCTGTTTCTTATACTCATACTATACACCATATTTAGTTTATTGTCAACACTTTCTTGTTTATTTTCATCATATCTTTTTAAAAAATGATGAAAATAAACAAGGGTTCTCTAAACAAACTTAATGGTTCTTACATATTCAAGAAAAAATAAGGAATAACATCTCTATTTTTACCAATTATCTTTAAATAAGCATAAAAACATCTTAAACCAATTTATTTATTAAAAACTCTATGCATAAACTAAGCTAAAAGAAGTGAAATAAAACAATCTTTTGTCTTCTTGAAGGTCTGATTGCAAATAAAAAATCCCAAATCTGATAAACAGAAATGGGAGGGGGACAAAATATAAGAATAAATTACTAGTGTCCTATTCAAGATTATCATACTAAGACAGCTCATAAAAATCTAGAAGCTAACTAGTCAATTCTATTTAGAAAGAGACCGTCAGCAAGTTCATATTCATTATTCCCTTGATTTTAGGTCTCTTCTATCTTCAATTTAATCTATTTCTATCTAAGAATAAACAAACTTATTATGTTTTCATTCTTTTCTCAAAAGAACTACCTATTAGTTTTTACCTTGAGCTACGTACTCTTCATTACGTTTGATCATTTGTTTTCTGTACCAAGCAAAGATACCGATATAGAATACAAGGAAGGCTACAACACCAAGAATAGCTTTAATATCGCCGGTTGTTGCGTTACCAATTGTCCAACCCAAGAGTTTTTCAACTGGACCTTCAAGAGTTGAGTGAGTAATCAATTGAGTAGAAGCTACCCCTTTAGGGAAGGCATCAACACTCTTAGCCAACTCAGTTGCAAATGGAGCAATCAGAGTTCCTGAAAGAAGGAAGAGTGGCAAGAGAAGACTTCCAAAAACAATCATACGGATCAATTTACCACGAGTAACAACCAAGAGAGCTGGAGTTACACCCATCGCAATGATACCAGCAAGTGGCAAGATACCATTACCAACTTTAGAAAGAAGCACTGCTTCGATCAACATGATTGGTGCAAGTACATTAGCACAAGCCCAGATTTCAGCACGACCAGCGATGAAAGGCCAGTCAAGACCGATATTGAATTTACGTCCTTGAAGGCGTTTAGTAGCAACGTTTGTAATACCTTGTGAAAGTGGTTCTACCGCTGCAATGAACCATGAACCGATTAACGAGAACAATTCCAAGGAGACACCAGCTGTTAAACCAAGGCTCAACCAAGATTTAATAACCAATTCCCATGTTTTTAAGTCTTCCACATTCGCTTCTGGATGTGGTGTTCCCATAATTCCGATTACAATACCAAGAAGGAAACCAATAAAGAATTTAGAACCCCAGAAACCAATTTTCTTATTTAGTTTAGCGGCATCAAAGTCATATTTATCAAGTCCAGGGAAGAATTTATCAAAGATCTTATCCAACACCATGATAATAGGGTTCATCATGTAGTTCATGTGAGTAGAGGTCATTGGAGATGAACTTGGAGCATTTAGGAGGTCGTCAAAAGTTGGTTTCATCAAGTCAGAGTTGATAATCTTCATGATTCCTACTAGTACGACTGCAAGAGTTGCTACAAAAAGAGAAACACCTTGACTTACTCCGTTTTTATCTGCATACCATTTAATCAAGAGACCTGTGATTGACAAGTGCCAGATGTCGAAGATATCTACATCGAGTGTATCTGTTTTCTTCATCAATAGCATCACGACATTGACGATCAACATAACAAGCAAGAAATACAGAGTCCAAGCAGAACCCCAAGTAATCGTTGCAAGTGGTGCCCAACCTACGTCTGTAATATTAAGTTGAATCCCTGTATTGGTTACAAATTTTTCTAATGAAGATGAAAAAGCTCCATTCAACATTCCAATAATTGCACCAATACCTGTCAAGGCGATCGCTAATTTAATACCACCTTCGAGGGCTTTGGAGAATTTAACCCCAAACAAGAGGGCTAGGACCGTCAAAATGATTAACATGATGATTGGACCACCCATCGCCAAAATTGGCTTAAAAATATCGTTGGCTAATTTAATAATGCCATCCATAATAAATCCTCCCGATTTATATTAATTTATATATTGTTTATAATATGAGAACTCCAGCGCACTCTTTAGACAGCGCTTTCATACACTTTAAAAAAATTAACTCAGGCCATGCTCTTTGATGGCTGCTTCAATATTATCAAACACTGGAGCGCTCATTGCTGGAATTCTGAACAAGATTGGTCCAGCTTCTACAACTGGAATACCAGGATCAAAACCTAAATCTGTCGCAGCAATTGGTGTGAAAATATCATAGCCTTTAATCAAATCTTCATTGACATCTTTAACCATCACTGCATCACAGCGAACATCATAACCACGGTTAGATAATTCTTCTTCTACCGCATTCTTAATTTGGTGACTTGAATTAACACCAGCCCCACAGGCTGCTAAAATTTTAATCATTTGGATTTCCTCCGTTTTATATATTTTCTTGATTATTTTATCCGATTTCTTTTGTTATATAGTCATATAATTCATCTTCATTTGCCAACTTAGATAAATTATCTAAATTTCCATTCTTAGTAAAGAAATCCATCAATTGTGCCAGAATATTCGTCTGACTAGAACTTGAATTGTTAATGATAAAGAACAAAAGTGAAACTTCTACTTCTTTATCAGGTGCTATCATGTTGTGAAAAGTCACAGCTTGATTTAAGCGTACTACAACAACTTTTTCAGCTAAGTTATGTTCAATATCTGTATGAGGGATTGCTACATTCGGTAAGTCTTTTCCTAGAAACTCCATGTCCAATCCAGTTGGAAATGACTTTTCTCTCTCGATTAATGCAGTCCTATAAGAAGGAGTTACAATCTTTCTTTCTTCAAGAAGGTTAGCGACTTGATTAAAAAGATGTTCTTGATTATCTGCTTGTAGGCAGAAGACCAAGTTCTTATCAAACAATTGATTAAGTCCCATAATACTTCACCCCTTTCTATATTTAATATATCTTTATCTCAATATAAAATCAATCTACTATTTATAAATAAAAGCCTACAAATTATGCTAAGACATATATTGATTTTCTCTTTAAAATATAATCTATGATTCTATTTCCAAGAGGTTGCACTGCTCTTTAAAACTTGATTTAATTCTTCAATGTTTTGACGTCCTTCAGTACGAAGCCATTCACGAGCTGCTGCTTCACCATCTTTGATGTAAGCTTCAACTGATCCAGCCCAAGTTGCACGGCCACAAAGAACACCGTTGAAGTTTGCGCCTGATTCGTGGGCAAAGACAAGGGTTTCTTGGAAGAGTTTAGCTGATACACCCGCACTCAAGTAAATATATGGCAAGTTAGTCGCTTCATCTTGTGCTTTGAAGAAGGCTGCTGCTTCTTCACGTGTATGAACGATTTCACCATCGCCAAAGCCTTCAACGTATTTGACGTTGACTGGAACTTCCACTTTCAAGACATCGATGTTGAAACGTGGGTCTGAGAAGACCTTCATGGCACCGATAACCTTGTGTGGTTTTACTTTGGCGTATTCTGCAGAACCTGCGTCAGCAATTTTTTCATCGTAAGCGAGGATTTCAAGGAAGAAAGGAATGTCTTCTGCCACACATTCAGAACCAATGCGTTCGATGTAGGCTTGTTTTTGTTGGTTGAGTTCGTCAGAACTGTCTACGTCATAGTAAAGCAAGAACTTAACAGCATCTGCGCCTTGTTCTTTGATGCGTTTTGCAGACCAAACATCCAAGCAGTCTGGCAAGCGTTTGGTGCTTGTTGTGTCGTAGCCAGTTTTCTCATAAGCAAGGAGAAGACCAGCATTGGCATCAAGCGCTTTTGTAGCTGGAAGTCCATACTCTGGGTCAAGGAGCATAGATGAAGCGTATTTTGTCAATTCATCTGCAACCAAGACTTTGAGTTCTTCCATTTGAGCGACTGTTGGTTCTTCTGTTTGGTATTGAGCCATGAGGCGTTTCAAAGCACCACGTTGGTCAAAGGCAAGAGCTGAGATGATCCCATTCTCATCAGAAAGTTTTTCCATATATTTGCGTTTTTGTTCTGTTAAAGCCATTTTATACCTCTTTTACTAATAATTGATCATATAGGGCTTGATAGTTGGCCATATTCACATGACCTGTCATTTTTTCTTGAGCATTGAGCATACCAAGGACATTGGCCTTGATGAGAAGTTCTTGATCAGATTCCTTATGAAGAAGTCCTGATGAAATACCTGCGACAGTAGAATCTCCAGATCCAACAGGATTAACTACCTGAATTCTAGGGATATCCACCTTGTAGAAAGTGTCACCATGTTTTGCAAAAGCACCATTTGCTCCAAGTGAAACGATAATCCACTCAATCCCTGCAAATAGAGGCTCTTGAAGAACTTCTTTTAATTCATCCAAATCCTCAGAAACTTCTTTCCCAAGAAGCTGAGACAATTCTTCGTTATTCGGTTTGATTACTGCTGGTTTGTGTGGTGATTCAAGAACTGCTTGAAGAGCTGCACCTGAACAGTCCAAGACTACTGGTTTCCCTCCTTGATTAGCAAGCTCTACCAAGCTCGCATAATAATCAACTGGAAGCCCAGCTGGGAGACTACCTGAGATAGCAACTACTTCCACAGTGTCAAGGAGATTCTCGAAATGAGCCAAGAAATCTTGACCTTCTTGTTCCAGAACTTCAGGCCCTTTTTCAAGGATTTCTGTTTGGTTATCTCCGTGGAGAATAGCGATACAGTTACGAGTCTCTCCTTGAATTGAGAAGAAACGTTTCCTTACTTTATCGTCGATATGCTCTACTAAAAACTCACCAAGTTTACCCCCAACTAAACCAGTAGCAGCAACAGAATCACCAAATTCTGAAAGAACTCGTGTAACATTGAGTCCTTTACCACCAGCTGTCTTTGTCACGTCCACCACACGGTTGACAGTGTCAATTTTCAATTCATCCAAAGGATAGGAAATATCGATGGATGGATTCATTGTGACTGTTAAAATCATGCGTCACCTCTTAGTCGTGGTATTCACCGCGATCCCATTTTTCAAGGAATTCTGTAAAGAAGTTTGCATCTGCTTGATGAGCATTGTGAGTTTCAACGTGCTCAATTTTCGCAATCAATTTTTTGTTTTCTTCTGATGGTTTGTATTCAGCATTGATGAAAGCTTCAATTATATCGCACATGAGCAATTCACCGGTGATTTTACCACCAAAACCAATAACATTGGCATTAAGTTCTTCTTTAGCGTAAAGAGCTGTTGTCATATCACGAACTAAGGCAGAACGGACACCAGGAACTTTATTGACAGCATTGTTGATACCAACACCAGTACCACAGATACATACCCCAAGATCAGCTTGACCGCTAGTTACTGCTTCCCCTACTTTTTTACCAAAGATTGGGTAGTGAGTCCGTGTATGGTCATAAGTACCAAAGTCAAGGACTTCATAGCCTTTTGATTTCAAAAAATCTGAAACCGCCATTTTTTCATTGGTAACGATATGGTCACATCCGATTGCAATTTTCATTTGACTTCTCCTTTTCTTAGCACATTTTGTTGAGCATGTCGACCCGGATTTGGTGACGTCCGCCGTCGTATTTACCATTGACAAAACCTTTGGCAATATTCTTAGCCAGGCCTTCTCCAACAATTTCAGCTCCCATTGTGATCATACGAGAGTTGTTGTGACCACGAGTCATGTAAGCAGAGCGTTCGTCTGAGACTTCTGCCGCAACCATACCTTTGATTTTGGTCGCTACCATGAATGGACCAGCCCCATAAGCATCAATCACGATACCAAGATTTTGTTCTTCTTTGTTCACCTCAGCCGCAACCGCCAATGTCACATCAACAAAATCCTTGCCCTCTTCTGTCACATCGACTACTTCAAAGTTTTCTCCAATGAGAAAGTCCTTAACCACATCTTTTAGCTTATTTCCAGCACCATCTGCTCCAATAATAATTGCCATGAGCATTCTCCTTTGTTTGATCTACAAGAAAGAATTTCAGTAAAACGCTTTCTTTTAATATATTAACAATATACTAAAATTATCGTTTTTTGTCAACATTATTTGTTTGTTTTTTTCATAGAAATTCTACCTGTTGATTAAAATAAACAAAAAAAGCCCTTTGAAGAGCTTTTGACTAACTGTTTATTAAATTAGGTTAAACTAGAAAATTACTTTTGTATAAACTTCCAACTCTCCCTGAACAGCTTCTGAAGTCTGATCCGTGATTAAGGCTGTTATCTCCGATAAGGAGCAGATAGCCGTAAAGTCCTCCTTGCCAACTTTAGATGAATCGATAAGAAGATAGCTTTCTTTCGAACGTTCTAATGCTAGCTTCTGAGTATAAGCTTCCTCAAAGGAAGATGTCATAATTTGACCATCTTTGATGCCATTTCCACTGAAAAACATCTTACTAAAATACATACGATCCATAAGAGCATTGGTCATTTCACCGACAAAAGCTTGAGTAGCATCACGCATTTCTCCACCTAACAGAAAAACTTTAAAGGTATCTGATTTTTTCTTGAGTAGATCGTTAAAAATAGGCAAGCAATTCGTAATCACGCGCAGATGTTGATTTGATATTTCCTCAGCTAGCACCTCTACCGATGTTCCAGGACCTAGAAAGATAGTGTCTCCCTCCTCGATAAGTTGGACAGCTTTCTTGGCAACAGTTCGCTTGGCCTCAATATTTTTAAAAAGCTTTTCTTCATGTGGCAGCTCTCGATATTGTTGCACCTTATTACTCTTCGCCCCACCAAATACTCGCGTAAGCTTTCCTTGGTTTTCTAACTCTATCAAATCACGACGAACTGTCATATCGGAAACCTTCATGGTCACCATGATCTCAGCAACCGTTACAGTCCCAGCTCGATCCACAAATTTAAGAATTTCATCTTGTCTTTGATTCTTACCCATACTCCATCCTCTCTAGCTTGGTTTTGTTCATTATAACTCATTTTTCTCATTTTATCCACATATTTCTGTTTATTTCAAACATTTTTTTGTTTTGTTAACTAAAAAAACGAGAATAGAGTTATACTCCCTTCTCGTCTTTTACTCTTCTATTGTCTATAATAATACTGATTAGCAGGAATATTTCCAATGTTTTGCCCCAGTGCCAATCTAGCTTTACTTGAATCTGAAAGGTCTCCATAAAGATTAGGAAATCCAATTTTTAATAGAGCAATTAGATATCCCGTATTCCCAGACCGAACATTTAGGGTAGGAAATTGACTGCTAGAATGAGAATTAGGTGAGAGGAGCTTAGTGTTATTCACTTTTCCACCAACACAAATTAAATCTTCTCTCGTAATTCTATCTCTCAATCAATTTATTCTGTAGTCTGTGTTCCTTCACCATTCTCATCGCTCGGTTCAAAAAAATCTTTTTGATTGGCAAAAACCATTTCATGGGCAGGATTGCCGTCTGACATGGTAATCGTTATGAGAGGTTGCTTGGCGGTCTTATACTTGAAAATACGGACAGTAATGGTAAAGTCGCTATTGCCATCTGACTTTCTCATCTTATCAGTCGCTATTAAAGTTTCTCCTTCAGATTTCCATTCTGTCGTAAATTCTGCTGAAACAGCACCATCAGGAGTTTGGTAATTAATCTTCCATTCCTTATTGCCACCGTCAATTTTAGCTTTATCACCCGTATTCGCTACATATTCACCTGAAATACTAACTTTTTGCTCTGAGCTGTCAGACTTAGATGTCGAAACTGATGTAGAAGAACTCGCTTGTTTTGGCTGCTCCTTATGACTAAACTTAGACATAAGAAGAAAACAAACTGTCACCGCTAAAGCCAGTGCTACAAAACTATATAGTAAGGTTAAGACTGTTTTTCTGTCCCATTTTTTTATCATTACTCATACCTCCAATAAAAAATCTTACACCTAGTATACCTTAATTCTTCATCTTGGTAAAATCCTAGGATGAAACCGACCTAATCAAAGAAATATCTTCTAGTATAGAAAACTTATTATATCTGGGAAGAGAATAAAAGACCGCCTTCGCGGTCTTTCTTATATCCACAATAGATAAGACAAGTATCAGTTAGTACTCAATCTTTCTATCCAATCAAACTTCCATTTGGGACCTTCTCATCCACAGTAAGAAGAGTCAGTTGGTCACCATGTTCAGCTGATAGGATCATCCCTTGACTGATATATTTTTTCATCATCTTACGTGGTTTGAGGTTGGCAACGATTTGTACTTTCTTGCCGACCAATTCTTGTTCGTTTGGATAGTACTTAGCAATTCCTGAGAGGATTTGACGGTCTTCACCATCTCCAGCATCCAAGCGGAATTGAAGCAATTTATCAGAACCTTCTACTTTAGAAACTTCTTTGACTTCTGCGACACGAATTTCAACCTTATCGAAGTCGTCAAATTTGATTTCCTTGCGGTTGAGTTTGAGCTCGACTTCCTCTGGATTCCATTCTTTTTCAAGTGCAGGTTTGTTGCCTTCCATTTGTTCTTTAATATAGGCAATTTCTTCTTCCATATCGAGACGTGGGAAGATTGGTGTTCCTTTAGCAACTACAGTGACATTTGTAGGGAAATCAGCTAAACTTAAGTTTTCAAGGCTAGAAACTTCTGCTAGACCAAGTTGAGTCAAAACTGCACGACTAGTTTCCATCATAAATGGCTCAATCAAGTGGGCTACGACGCGAAGACTAGCTGCTAAGTGACTCATAACACTTGCCAATTGGTCACGATGCGCTTCATCCTTAGCTAAGACCCAAGGTGCTGTCTCATCGATGTATTTGTTGGTACGTGAGATAAGAGTCCAGACTGCCTCAAGCGCACGTGGATAGTCAACTGCTTCCATGTAGGTGTGGTAGTCAGCGATTGATTGTTCTGCAACGTCAGCAAGTGCATTATCAAAGTCTGTCACACCTTCTACGTAGGCAGGAATCTGCCCATCAAAGTACTTGTTAATCATGGAAACCGTACGGTTAAGGAGGTTTCCGAGGTCATTTGCCAATTCATAGTTGATACGTCCTACATAGTCTTCCGGAGTGAAGGTTCCGTCTGAACCAACCGGAAGGCTACGCATGAGGTAGTAACGAAGTGGATCGAGACCAAAACGCTCTATCAACATTTCAGGGTAAACAACATTCCCTTTAGACTTAGACATCTTGCCGTCTTTCATGACAAACCATCCATGCCCAATCAAACGTTCTGGCAATTTGATATCCAACATCATGAGAAGGATTGGCCAGTAGATTGAGTGGAAACGAAGAATGTCTTTTCCGACCATGTGGAAGACTGTTCCATTCCAGAACTTATCAAAGTTAGCGTGTTCTTCTTGATCGTAGCCAAGAGCTGTCACATAGTTGAGCAGAGCATCAAACCAAACGTAGACAACGTGTTTTGGATTTGATGGGACTGGTACACCCCAGGTAAAGGTTGTACGTGATACCGCTAAATCTTCCAAACCTGGCTCGATAAAGTTTTTCAACATTTCATTGAGACGACCATCAGGAGTGATGAAGTCAGGATGTGATTTGAAAAATTCGACCAAACGATTTTGGTACTTGCTGAGGCGAAGGAAGTAAGACTCTTCTGAAACCCATTCCACCTCGTGACCTGATGGAGCGATACCGCCCGTTACATTTCCAGCTTCATCACGGAAAACTTCCGCAAGCTGACTTTCTGTAAAGAATTCTTCATCTGAAACTGAATACCAACCAGAGTATTCACCCAAGTAGATATCATCTTGAGCAAGTAAGCGTTCAAAGACTTGCGCTACTACTTTTTCATGGTAGTCATCAGTTGTCCGGATAAATTTATCGTAAGAAATGTCTAACAATTTCCAGAGTTCCTTGACCCCAACTGCCATTCCATCAACATATGCCTGTGGTGTAACTCCGGCTTCTTCAGCTTTCTGCTGAATCTTTTGACCGTGCTCATCTAGACCCGTCAAATAGAAAACATCGTAGCCCATGAGACGCTTGTAGCGAGCCAGAACATCACAGGCAATAGTTGTATAAGCAGACCCGATATGGAGTTTACCACTCGGATAGTAGATAGGGGTTGTAATATAAAACGATTGTTTTTCAGTCATTTTTTAATCCTTTCAAGGCTAATGAAACCTTTTTTGATAACACCTCATTATACCATATTTTGTAAGGTTTGAGAAAAGACAGTCACCCACAGTAAATATAATTAAAAAACCAGAAATTATTCTAGGTTTAATAGGTCACAACATTCAAATTCCGACTCTCATACTCCGCGATGAAGGTATTCAAAATATCAGTATAGCCGTCTTTAGACAGCCTTTCCACCAGCCATTCCTCTGTTTTGCCAATAGACTTTATAATATTAATTTGAACAAGATTATTTGGTGATAAGGTGGATTTAGTTTTTTTACGCCTCTTTATTCGACGATGAGTTAGCTGTTTCGTTCCAGACAGACCCGCTTGACTTGCTAGTGCTAGAAGATGCAAGCGAAACCCCATTTTTCTGACTGGTCTGACTCAAAACATAAATATAGAAAATCTTTCTTACTTCCCAAGCTTCTTGAAATCACTTTGCTATAAATCAGTTCTAAATTTTGTTATAATAAACTCAGCAAACTTCTACTAGAAAAGGAAATTTTATGAAACTCATTTCTTGGAATATTGACTCTCTCAACGCTGCATTGACCAGTGATTCTGCCCGCGCTCAGCTCTCTCAAGCCGTCCTTCAGACCTTGCAAACAGAAAATGCAGATATTATCGCCATTCAGGAAACAAAACTATCTGCGACAGGTCCGACAAAAAAACACTTGGAAATTTTGACAAATCTTTTCCCAAGCTACGAAAACACTTGGCGTTCCTCCCAAGAGCCGGCTCGCAAGGGCTATGCAGGAACCATGTTCCTCTACAAAAAAGAACTGACGCCAACCGTAACCTTCCCAGAAATCGGTGCTCCATCAACCATGGATGTCGAAGGACGCATCATTACGCTGGAATTTGACGACTTCTTCGTCACTCAGGTTTATACACCTAATGCTGGCGATGGCCTCAAACGCTTGGATGACCGTCAAGTCTGGGATGCCAAATACGCTGAATACTTGGCAACACTAGATCAACAAAAACCAGTCCTCGCTACTGGCGACTACAATGTGGCCCACAAGGAAATCGACCTGGCCAATCCAGCTAGCAACCGCCGTTCACCAGGATTTACCGATGAAGAGCGCGCTGGCTTCACCAACCTGCTGGCTAAAGGCTTTACCGATACCTTCCGCCATTTACACGGCGATATCCCTAACCAATATACTTGGTGGGCACAACGTAGCAAGACTTCTAAAATTAACAACACAGGCTGGAGAATCGACTACTGGCTGACCAGCAACCGCGTGGCTGACAAGGTGACCAAATCTGATATGATTGACTCCGGTGCGCGCCAAGACCACACACCCATTGTCATGGAGATTGAACTCTAAGGAGAAAACGAATGGACTATCAAGCCGTCATTCCCGAATTTGTGGTATCCAACATCGAAAAGTCGCGCCACTTCTACTGTGACTTGCTGGGATTCTCTGTCGAATACGAACGTCCAGAGGAGAAATTTCTCTTCCTCTCACTTGAAGACTGCCAACTTATGCTAGAAGAAGGCAGCACAGAAGAATTAGCCCATCTGGCCTATCCTTTCGGACGTGGTGTCAATATTTCCTTTGGCATTGAGGATGTTCCTCAGCTCCACCAAAAACTGCTGGAAGCTGACTATCCCATCTATCGTCCGCTGACAAAAAGAGAATTTCGAGTGGGAGATAACTTTATCTACCCTCATGAGTTTGCAATTTTGGATCCAGATGGTTATTTTTTAAGATTTAGTGAATAAGAAGAGGCTGGGACAAAAGTCCTAGCCTCTCAATTGTCTTTGGATTGTCGAGCAAGACGCAGTGGTTGAGTGGGCTCTACTACGCTGATTTCATCAGCTTTTACAGCCCTACTCAACTGTGCGGAGGTGGGACAATGAAATCGAATTCTAACGAATTACCGATTTCTGTCCCACTCTCTTTTAAATGTCTTTAAAGTTATAGAGTTGCGGATAGTGATCGCACTCAGGATTTTTAGGATGGCAGATGGCCCGGCCAAAGTAAATCATGGCCTGATGGGCAGGCAGCCAACGTTCCGGTGGGAGAACATCCATTACTCGCTTTTCTACTTCAAGTGGCGTTGCGGACTTTTTAACGATATCATGGTGCTTGCAAATCCGCTCCACATGGGTATCGACAGCAAAAGCTGGAATGCCAAATCCCACACTCATGACAACATTGGCCGTTTTGCGGCCGACTCCCGCTAGACTTTCCAATTCTGCCCGCGTTTGTGGTACTTGGCCGTCAAAGTCGTCCAAAAGCTGCTGAGCACATTTCTTCAAAAACTTGGCCTTGTTGCGATAGAGCCCTAGGCGGGAGATATATTTAGCAATGTCTGCTTCACCAGCCATAGCCATGTCTTGAGGACTTGGATAGGCTTCAAACAGAGCCGGCGTTACCTTATTGACCGCAGCATCTGTCGTCTGAGCCGACAGCATGACCGCAACCAAAAGCTCAAAGTGATTGCGAAAATCCAGACTAGGCTTAGCGTCAGGGAAGAGAGCAATAATCTCTTCAATCACATGACGAGCCCGTTTTTTTGATAAAACCATGATTCTTCTTTCTAAGATTGAGATAGATTTATTATATCATGAAAAGCTTTTTAATGTCATTAGGAGCTTCTCCCCAATTATCACTCCAATCAACATCTTCTATTTCTTCTGCTATATTTTCTTTGATTATTTGTATGTAATTACTCAGCATTTTAACATTCTGAGATGAAAAGTCACTCCAATCA
Organism: Streptococcus sp. SG1; assembly: GCF_030439935.1. Lineage (NCBI taxonomy): Bacteria > Bacillati > Bacillota > Bacilli > Lactobacillales > Streptococcaceae > Streptococcus > Streptococcus sp. SG1. Next base: position 48,689 of record NZ_JAQFJC010000003.1, read on the forward strand.
TACCAGTTTTTAGGAAGTTCCTCCATATTTCCAAAAACTTTTTTAAATTCGTCAGGTAAATAAACTCTATAAGTTTGTTCTATCTTTCTAAACGTTCTTTCATTAAATTTTTTTGACACTATATACCTCTTGTTTTATTTTTATGAAAGATTGGTAGTGATCTTGAATATACCAAATGGAACAATCCTCACCTATAATAATTATTTCCATCCCACTTGATACTCCTTATACCTATTTCCTTCGATAAGAAGTTCTTCACCATTTAAAAGTTTGCAATTCTTCTTTATCATCAATCAAAAAGAAATCGTAATCTTTGAAAATAAAAGTATAGATACCAGTCTGTAACCAAAACAAACCTGTCAACCAGTTCGAAATAGAGAATCAAATATTCGTCACAAAGAAACCTATATTCTAGGAAACACTATATTAGTTTCACATCATTTAAATTTAGGTTTGAGCCAAAATTCTTGGATATTGCCATGCCCATCAATACCAGCAATAGTATTTCTGAAAAATTCAACATGGTTAAGATCTTCCCTTGAAATTTCAGAACCGATTTTAAGCCAACCTGATTGCTCATCATAATACGTTTCCCAATTGTAAGCATAGTCAATGAGAAAACTATCTCCCCCATTAATATCATTATCTGTAACAACAATAACACCTTTATCAAATTTAGGAGGCACCAAACTTCTTTTTATCCAAGAAAAGTCGTTATGATACCCCCAAAATTGAGTGGATTCCATATTTTCTGAATTAAAACCTAAAAATAAATATATAAAACTAAAAGTAATATCGCTAGCTATTGTTGGAGTAGCTATTAATTCCTTTGTATCCGTTTTATATATTAACTTCTCTTGCTGATTATATTCTTTTTTTATTATTTTAAACATATTTTCCTACCTATTAATGAAATCAAGGTGTACAATTTGATTTGTATCTAAATCAACAACTAATTCACATAAATATAATATTTTTTCACTAACCTTCTCTAAAAGATCTATATCATATTTTAAAAAATAGAAGCATTATAATTCTTCCTCATCTTTAATAATATAGACCCAAAAATTCTTGGGCTTACTTACCTACCTACATATGTTTTTCGACATCACTTTCCCGGCAAGGTGGAAGATCATCTTACAAAATATCAAATGAAATTGTTTAGAAGCCTTATCCACAACTTCAACAAACTGGTAAAAAATTCTATGTTAGAAAAAAAGAGGCTTCCAATCCATTCGCCTCTTTACTTGTGACTAAATCTTTCCTATTTCTTGATTTCAGTCTGTTTTTTTATTATCTAACACAATTGGATGTTCTCTATTTCATTTTGTCGTTCTATTTGACTACAGATGAATATAATAGCCTTTTTATCAAGCCTTATCTTATCACAACCCCAACTCTTCATACGCCTTTCGGTAGCCAATCTGCAAGATTCGGTTATCTCGAACCAGGAGTGGTCGCTTAATCAGCATACCATCAGTCGCCAGCAAATCAGCGGCTTCCTGGGCTGTCAAATGTGGCACCTTTTCTTTGAGACCCAGCTCACGGTATTTGAGACCACTGGTATTGAAAAAAGCCTTGATCTCAAAGTCTGAGTTCTGGATCCAATCTAAGAGTTGATCTCGACTAGGTGTATTTTGGACAATATCTACCGCCTCAAAGTCCACTCCTAATTGATTGAGCTCAGCCTTGGCCTTACGGCAGGTAGAGCATTTGGGATATTCGATAAATTGTAACATAGTTCACCTCAATTTTTTTCTATCAATCTCTGTTGCTTCATGGTTTAAAAGCCAGAGCTTTTTATCTAAACCACCAGCATATCCTGTCATTTGTCCTTGACTTCCCAAAACGCGATGGCAGGGAATGATAACGGAAAATGGATTCCGACCAACAGCTCCTCCGACTGCTTGAGCAGACGAAACACCAAGGTCTCTGGCAATTTGCCCATAAGTCACTGTCTTCCCTTTAGGAATCTGACTCAAATAGCTCCAAACGCGCTTTTGAAAATCAGTCCCTGCATCTGCTAAAGTCAAACTTGAGAAATCTACATCCTGACTAGCAAAGTAGGCATCAAGGAGCTGAGCAGTCTGCTCGAGAATGGGATTGCTTGCTTCAATTACTTGTCCATTTAGACCACGCTCAAAATATTTCTGGCCAACAAACCAAGCACCTCTCAGTCCGCTTTCATCTGCCACCAAAGAAAGAGGACCCAAAGGAGAATGATAAATTATTTTATAATAAGTCAACTTTTCTAGTCCCTTCCTTTTTTGTCTTTTAGCTCTCAGTCACTTGTAAGATTACTGGTGATAGGTTGAGTACAAGTCACTCTTATTCAAACCATATTTTTTCGCAACTTCTTTGATAGCCTTGCTTTTTTGACTGCCGGTTTCAATGAGAAAATCAATTTCAGCCAATAATTCCTCTTCTGACTTCTCAGTTTTCTCCTCAGTAGCACCATCTACAATTAGCAAGCACTCGCCCTTGAGTGGCTCATCACCAATAGCTTCTAGTAATTCAGATATCAGTCCCCTCTGGTATTCTTCATAAATCTTCGTCAATTCGCGAACTAGAACTACCTGTCTGTCTCCATAGACTTCCAGCATATTTTCCAAAGTCGACTTGACCCGATGAGGGGATTCATAAAAAATCTGCGTCTCGGGATAAGCCTTCTTGCTTTCAAAAAATTCTTTTTGCTGGCCTTTTTTTCTAGGAAGAAAACCAAAGAAAATGTGGGGTTGAGGAGCTAAACCACTAGCAATCAGTGCAGAAATTCCCGCCGAAGGACCTGGCACTGATACGACAATGATATTTTCTGTAATGGCAGCTTTTACCAAGTCGTGGCCTGGATCCGAAATACAGGGAAGACCTGCATCCGATACTTGGGCAAGATCATAGCCTTCTTTTAAAAGAGCAATGATTTCTGGGATCCTTGCTCTGGAATTATGGTCATGAAAACTGATTAGCTTGGTCGAGATATCGAAATAATCCAACAAGCGACCGGTATTACGTGTATCTTCTGCCGCAATATAATCCACTTTCTCAAGAGTTTCTAACATACGAGTGCTAGTATCCTGCAGATTACCAATCGGAGTCGCCACCAGATAGAGCTTACCATAGGATGACGTATCTTTAAAACTTCTCTGAATTTGCATGGCTACTCCCTGAACAATAATTCATTACAAAAGGCACATTCTTCTTCGTCATTATCTCGTCTTTGACCATAGAAGTCTGTGCAAATATGAAAACCATCCAAATAAATTCGCTCAAGATTCTCGCGTCCTTGACCGCCACCTTTACTTGGTCCTGTTTTTTCCACTTCTCCGAGTCGTTCTCGTAGCTTGTCATTCTCCAAGCGCAGAACTGTATTTTCCTCAATAACACTCTTTAGATTTTTTTTAATTGCTTCTACTTCAGCCAGAGTTAGCATTAGATTTTGTGAAAAATCATCTAAAGCGTCAAATATTTCTCTTTTATCCATATCTATTTTTCTCCTTAGCTACGCTTTGCTGGCTGTATGATCATATATTCCAAAGCATTTTGGAAACTCACATTGGCCTGCCACATTTTTCGAGATTGAAACAATCTATCTAAAGAAGTCCGACCACTTTCTTTCTCTATATGTTGAGAAAATAAAATCTCTAGAATCCTAAAAATCTGGTCCTGTTTTTCTTTATCATCAGCCAAACTGCTTAATCTAGCAACCTGTAAAAAGGCCAAATCATTCTTAGCAAGACAAAGATCAACAAAGCGCTGACAGACTTGTGTTACATCAAAGAAGGATTTGCTAGTCTGCAAGTTTTGAGCTTCCTCCAAAGTCTGGCTATAAGCTACAAGAAGCTGCGCCTGGTCCTTAAGCAAGCCAGACTCTTCCAATTTCGCTACCAAATAATCTTCATTTTTTGGGAAATGAAAGACCTGAGTCCGACTTTTAATCGTAGGTAAGATCAAATTTTCATCACTGGTCAGAAGGAAAATATATACCTCACTTTGAGGTTCTTCTATCATTTTTAAGAGAGAATTTGCTGCATTCAGGTGCATTTTTTCTGCCTCACAAATGATAAATACCTGCTCATTACCTTCTACTCCGCTCTGTGAAAAATTCTTGAGTAGCTCTCGTATACGTTCTGTCTTGATGATTTGATTTTGTGGGCGAACCACTGTAACATCTGAAAAATCTTCCTCAGCAATCAGTCGACAAGACCGGCATTCACCACATGGCCAAACACCCATCTTATTCTGACAGAAACGGCTCTGAGCTAATTTCTGGGCCAGATCAAAGCTGGCAAAATTTCCTGTAAAAAGATAAGCATGGTTCAGCTTATCTTGCTCTAGAATTCGTTCAAAACGATCAACAATTTTAGGTTGAAGTTCCTTTAATTCATTAATGTTCATGATTTACTATTTAAATGCTGGTTTAAGACAGCTAGGCTATCTTTTACAACATCTTCCAAAGCCTGGCTGGCATCAATTTTAACTAGGCGTTCTGGATCCTTTTCCAAGCTATAGAGATAACCCTGACGGACTCGTTGATGCATTTCCAGTCCCTCTAAGTCAAGACGGTTGACCTCACGATTCTTATTTTTAGCGATGCGAGCAAGACCTTCTTCGACATCTAAATCAAAATACAAGGTTAGATCTGGCTTAAGACCATCCGTTGCAAATTGATTGAGCCATTCAATATCTGCCACATCTAAACCACGACCAAAACCTTGATAGGCAACAGAACTATCAATGAAACGATCCATGATAACTAATTTACCAGCTTCTAAGGCAGGAAGCACTTTTTCTATCAAATGCTGCCTACGACTGGCAATATAAAGTAAAAGTTCTGTCTTCCCATCCATCTCTGTATTATTCTGATCCAATATCACTTCTCGAATAGCCTCTGAAATTGGGACTCCACCAGGCTCTCTAGTTGTCACTACCTGATGCTCTTGGGCTTCTAAAATCGGTACCAGAGCTTCTAAAACGCTAGATTTTCCAGCTCCATCCGGTCCTTCTAGCGAAACTAATAATCCTCTTTTCATATGTTCCTTTTCTATGCTTATAGAGCAAGGAATGTTCCTATAATGCCCTTACATACTTGGCAGCCCGTTCGTCTTTCCTCTAGTTTGTATGCAAATATGAGAAACTTACAGACTCCTTACTGCCAGAAAGCAATACTCGTTCTATTTTTTTACAATTCTTTTACTATTTTATCAAAAAAAATCATTAAATTCATTACATAAGTTAGAAACATTTGATACAATATAAAAAGGAAATTTTTTGGAGGAGATTCTTATGCTGAGATTAAAAAACATACTTTGGATTATATTTGGTGCAGGCCTTTTTTCTTTTGGGATCAATTATTTAGCTATTCCCAATCATTTATTTGAAGGTGGAGTCACTGGGGTTACCCTCATTACCTACTATTTATTTAAACTTCCGGTTTCCGTTATGAACCTAGTGATCAACTTCCCTCTCTTCTTCTTTGCTTGGAAGATTCTGGGGAAACAATCTTTCTTCTACAGCCTGATAGGAACATTCTCTGTATCTGCTTGGCTGGCCATTTTTGAAAAAATTCCCTTTGTAGTAGATTTAGACGGAGACTTGGTCATTGTGTCTTTGATAGCTGGTATCATCCTCGGAGCCGGACTAGGAATCATTTTCAACGCCGGTGGAACAACCGGAGGTTCCGATATTATTGCTCGAATTTTAAATAAATACACCCATATTTCTATCGGAAAACTCATGTTTGCCGTTGACTTCTTTGTTCTTTTCTTAGTCGTGATTGTCTTTAAAGACTTGCGTCTTGTAACTTATACACTAGTATTTGTCTTTATTGCTTCTCGTGTTATTGATCTGATCGCCGAAGGTGGTTATGCTGGTAAAGGTTTCTTAGTCGTTACTGGAAAATCTGAAGAATTAGCACAGGCTGTTGTTGAGGAACTTGATCGAGGTGTGACCTTGCTAAATGGTACTGGTTACTACACAAAGCAAGACTACAAAGTCATCTACTGCGTCTTAGCTCGAAATGAAATGCAACAGATGAAAGAAATTATCCATCGAATTGATCCTCATGCCTTTATCACAATTACAGAGGCTCACGAGATTTTAGGGGAAGGATTTACATTAGACGAAAACAAACAACCAATCGCTCGTTAACAATAGATCCACACAAAAAGGAATCCAAAATTTGGATTCCTTTTTATTTGCTTCCAACGTTAATCCGGTTAATTGCCCGTTGCAGAGCAATCTTAGCCCGGCGCTCTTGGTCAATCAAGTGCTTGTCGTGTGCTTCTTCGATTTCTTGCTCAGCCCTGAGTTTAGCTCGCTCAGCCCGGCTGATATCAATATCTCGCTCACGCTCAGCTGAGTCCGCCACAATCGTAATGACATTATCTGCAATTTCAATGATTCCGCCATTGACTGCTACCCAGTCGATATGTTTATCATCATCGACCCGGCGTACCTTGACCTGATCTACTTCTAAAACAGCGATGGTATTGATGTGACGAGGTAGGATTCCCAACTCTCCATCAATGGTCTTTACGGAAACAAATGCAGCATGGTGGTCATAAACGAGACCGTCCGGAGTAACGATTTGTACTGTCATTTGAGCCATCATTCACCTCTTAGAATCCCATTTTTTCTGCTTTAGCCAGAACATCCTCAATAGAACCAACTCCACGGAAGGCATCTTCTGGTAACTTGTCATGTTTTCCTTCAAGAATTTCTTTGAAGCCTCGAACAGTTTCAGCTACTGGTACATAAGAACCAGGTTGACCTGTAAATTGCTCCGCCACATTAAAGTTTTGTGATAGGAAGAATTGGATCCGACGTGCACGAGCAACCAGAGTTTTCTCTTCATCAGACAATTCGTCCATACCTAGAATTGCGATAATATCCTGCAATTCGTGATAGCGTTGTAAGACTCGCTTAACTTCAGCAGCTACCGCGTAGTGCTCTTCTCCAACAATCTCAGGTGCCAAGGCACGAGAGCTTGAAGCGAGTGGGTCAACGGCTGGGTAAATCCCCAATTGTACCAACTTACGTTCCAAGTTTGTCGTTGAATCCAAGTGAGCGAAGGCTGTTGCTGGCGCAGGGTCAGTATAGTCATCCGCTGGCACATAGATAGCCTGGATAGAGGTTACAGAACCCTTTTTAGTTGATGTGATACGCTCTTGGAGTTGCCCCATTTCTGTCGCAAGTGTTGGTTGGTAACCAACCGCTGAAGGCATACGACCCAAAAGGGCAGATACTTCAGAACCAGCTTGAGTAAAGCGGAAGATGTTATCGATAAAGAGCAGCACGTCTTGGCCTTCTACATCACGGAAGTATTCGGCAATTGTCAAACCAGTTAGGGCAACACGCATACGTGCTCCTGGTGGTTCATTCATCTGACCAAAAACCATGGCTGTTTTCTCAATAACGCCTGATTCTTTCATTTCCCAGTAAAGGTCGTTCCCTTCACGTGTCCGTTCTCCAACACCTGTAAAAACAGAAATCCCACCGTGCTCTTGGGCAATGTTGTGAATCAATTCTTGGATCAAGACGGTCTTCCCAACTCCGGCACCGCCGAAGAGTCCAACCTTCCCACCTTTCAGATAAGGTGCTAAAAGGTCGATAACCTTGATTCCTGTTTCCAGAATTTCAGATGAAGTTGATAACTCATCAAAGGTCGGTGCTTTCTTATGAATTGGTTGACGCTCTGCATCATCCCCAAACGGTGCATCCAAGTCAATAGTGTCCCCAAGGACATTGAAGACCCGACCTAAGGTTTCTTTACCAACCGGTACAGAAATCGGACGACCTGTGTCAAGAACCTCCAAACCACGTGTCAAACCATCTGTTGACTCCATGGCGATAGTCCGAACCACTCCATCACCAAGCTCAAGAGCTACTTCAAGGACGATTTTTGATTTTTTCTCATCATTTTTATAGACTACAAGTGCATTATTTATCTCAGGTAGCTTATCTCCAGCTGCAAACGCGACGTCTACGACTGGCCCGATTACCTGAGTAATTTTGCCTGAGCTCATGTTATTTCCCTCGTTTAATTTCTAATTAATCAGTGGCCTATTCTAGGGCACTAGCACCCGCCACAATTTCAGTAATTTCCTGCGTAATGGCAGCCTGCCGAGCGCGGTTGTACTGAATCGTCAAATCACTGATGACTTTTTTAGCATTATCAGTCGCTGTCTGCATAGCCGTCATGCCAGCAGCATTTTCAGCTGTCTTAGCATCAATAATAGCTCCATAAATCATGCTCTCAGCAAACTGAGGCAACAATTGGTCCAAAATAGCTTCCCGACTAGATTCTAATTCCAAATTAACGGTATAATCCTCGTCAGCTTCATTTGGATCCAAGTCAATAATCGGTAGCATCTGCTCAATCCGCATCTGGCTGGTCAGACTATTGACATGATGGTTGTAACAGACATAAAGCTCATCAAAAAGTTCATTTTGATACATCTCAATGGCCTTGCTAATAATCTTACGGACCTCATCAAAGCTTGGTTGATCGGGTAAACCACGCAGTTCATAAACTGGCTGAACCCCTCTAGCTCGACAAAAGTCCGCACCAACACCTCCAATACAGAGAATCTCAAAATCATCTCCCTTTGGATGGTATTCTGCCTTCAGCTCCATCATGGCTTTGAGAATGGTGGCATTGTAGCCACCAACCAAGCCACGGTCAGATGTGATAACAATGTAACCTGTTTTTTTGACTGGTCTACTTGTCAGCATTGGATGGTGTTTAGCATTTTCTGCCTCATGTCCATGAAGCAAATCCGTTAAGAGTTTCCGAACCTTGGAAGCATAAATTTGAAAGTTCTTAGCTGCTTCCTCGGATTTTCCTAACTTAGCCGCTGATACCATTTGCATAGCATTAGTGATTTGACTGGTGTTTTTTGTGGATGCAATTTTATTTTTGATATCGTTCAATGAAACTGCCATCTGACACCTCTATTCTTATTTAAAGCTAGACTGATTGACAAACTCAGTAATAGCGGCATCCAGAACTTCCTCACTCGGAAGATCCTTAGTCGTCCGGATTGTTTCATAAATACCTTCTTGATGTGCATCAAAGTAGGCAAATAATTCTTCCTCAAAGCGAAGAATATCATCAACCGGAACACTGTCCAAGAAGCCGTGGGTCAAAGCGTAGAGAATAACTACTTGTTTTTCCACAGGAAGTGGCTTATGAACTGGCTGTTTCAATACTTCTACTGTTCGACGACCACGGTTTAGTTTTGCCTGAGTCGCAGCATCCAAGTCGCTACCAAATTTGGTAAAGGCTTCTAGCTCGCGATAGGAAGCCAAGTCAATCCGTAAGGTTCCGGCTACCTTCTTCATAGCCTTGATCTGAGCTGATCCCCCAACCCGCGATACAGAAGAACCCGCATCAATCGCCGGACGAACACCAGCATTGAAGAGGCTGTCGCTGAGGAAAATTTGTCCGTCAGTGATTGAAATCACGTTGGTCGCGATATAGGCTGAGATATCACCTGCCTGTGTTTCAATAAATGGCAAAGCTGTGATAGAACCTCCACCTAGTTCGTCAGAAACCTTAGCTGAACGCTCTAAGAGACGACTGTGAAGATAGAAGACATCCCCTGGGAAAGCTTCACGACCTGGTGGACGACGAAGAAGGAGGGACAATTCACGATAAGCTACCGCCTGTTTTGACAAATCATCATAGACGATCAAAACGTGCTTGCCATTGTACATAAACTCTTCCGCCATTGCTACACCAGCGTAAGGAGCAAGGTAAAGCAATGGAGAAGGTTGTGAAGCAGATGCAGTCACGACAATAGTATAGTCAAGTGCACCATACTGGCGGAGCGTTTCTACCTGTGTACGAACTGTTGATTCTTTCTGACCAATAGCTACATAGATACAGATCATATCTTGGCCTTTTTGGTTTAGAATCGCATCAATAGCAATGGTTGTCTTACCAGTCTGACGGTCCCCAATGATCAATTCCCGTTGGCCACGACCAATCGGAACCAAGGCATCGATCGCCTTGAGACCAGTCTGCAAAGGTTCAGAAACTGATTTCCGTTGCATAACACCTGGAGCAGGCGTTTCAACTGGTCGTGTTTTATCTGTTGCAATATCACCCAGACCATCTACCGGCCGACCCAAAGGATCCACAACCCGTCCAATCAAGGCTTCCCCTACAGGAACTTCCATGATCTTACCTGTACGGCGGATGGTATCTCCCTCACGAATGTCGGTAAAATCTCCTAAAATAATAATCCCAACATCATTTGATTCTAAGTTTTGCGCCATCCCGTAAGAGCCGTTTTCAAAGACTAAGAGCTCTCCACTCATGGCATTATCCAGCCCATGCGCACGCGCAATTCCGTCACCAACATAGGTTACTACACCTGTCTCAGTAACATCAAAATCCGGCTGGAAATTTTCAATTTGTTGCTTAATTAAAGCGCTGATTTCTTGTGCGTTAATTGCCAAAAGAACACCACTTTCTATTTCAATTTTTCTTTAACTGCTTTCAACTGACGCTTAATGCTTGTGTCAATTATCTTATGATTGGCTGTGATGGCAAAGCCTCCAATCAAGCTCCTATCCAAATTTTCCTTAATGGAACGAACCTTGAGGTTCATCTTCTTCTCAATCACAGGAATAAGCCGAGCCTTCTGCTCTTCTGATAATCCCTCCACTGAATGGATAGTTACCTCAAATTCATTGGTTTCCTTCTCGATTTTCTTCAAGATATCGAGTAAGATTGGATAAAAGAAGTCTTCCCGTCCATTTTTTACTAGGACTTCGATCAAGTTGTTAACCAAGACCGAATCACATGTTTGAAACAAACGAAGAACCTTACTTTTTTCAGCTTGACTGACGCCAATATGCGATAAAAAGTCAGCAAGATGGGTTTCTTCAAAAATCCCCTTAATCTGACTTAATTCTCTAAACACATCTCTTTGCTGGTTTTTGTCAAGCACTATTTGGACAAATGGAGCAGCATACTTTTCAACGGTTGCATTGCTTCTCTTGTCCATTAGGCATCTCCTAGCTTGTCGATATAACTGTCTATCAATTGACTTTGAGCTTCCTTGTCTAAAGTTTGGCCAATAATCTTACTAGCCAAATCAATTGACAAATCTGCCACATCGCCCTTGATTGATCTTAAAGCGTCTGCTTTTGATTGAGCAATTTCTTGATTTGCCTTTTGCTTCAATCGGCTAACTTCTTCAGTCGTGTCAGCTAAAATACTCGCTTTGTTTTTCTCAGCCGTTTCTTTAGCTGTTTCAACAATAGTAGCTGCTTCTGCCCTACTTCCTGCCAGTGCTTCTTCACGCTTTTGCTCCAAGACTTCTGCATTCTTACGAGCAGATTCTGCACTATCAATATCGTCAGAAATTTTCTTTGCTCTTTCTTCAAAAATGCTGGTGATATTGCCCCAAGCAAATTTCTTGATTAGGACAATCAAAAGAAGAAAGGAACCTGCCACAAGGATAAAGTTTCCAATCAATTCACCTATGGTTATATTCATTTATTCGACTCCTTTCTCTTTATTCCTCACCATTAATTTTCTTGCCCAAGTACATGGATGTCAACATAGTGAAAACATAAGCCTGAACGCAAGAAATGAAAACAGAAAAGGCTGTCCATACTAAGTTTAATCCGAATGCTAGTGGATAGTAAAATACTGCTTGATGAGAAAGAGTGACCAGCAAACCAGACAAGACTTCCCCTGCAAAGATATTTCCGTAAATCCGCAAGGCTAAAGAAGCAAAGTTGGTAAACTCTTCCAAGATATTCATTGGCGTCATAAAGCCCGGTGTCACAAAAGCTTTTAAGTATTTTTTAAAGCCCCGACGACGAATGCCTTCCACATGACAAATCAAAGTAATTAAGAAAGACATGCTAAGGTCAAAAGCAATATTGGCTGTCGGTGATGTCCACAGGTTTTCACCGCTAGTTGTTTGCAGTTTTGCCATGAGACCAAGGTTATTGGCCACCACCAGAAATAAGAAAAGCGAAAATAAGAAGAGCGAATAGTTCTTCATATATCTATTTCCGATATTTCCCTTGGTAAAGTCAATCACAAAATCGTAGAGATATTCTAAGGCATTTTGTTTTCCCGACGGCTTGAGGGTCATCTTGCGGCTCGCCCAATAAACGAAGGCAAAAACCAAAAGAACAGCTAAAAGCGACATAGCAAGCAGAGTTAAATTAAAGGTCACAGGACCTAACTGAATGGTTGGATTTACACTTTCTTCCAACGAACTCCACCTCCTTTTCTAAGGATAACTTTCTTCTATCTGAGCAAGAATGACATTGCAAGGGTTATAAAGAAAGTCCCTTCAATAAAGGCAACACCCAAAATCATCAAAGTTCTTAATTGTCCAATAATCTCTGGCTGACGAGCGGCTGATTTGAAAAGATTACTCATAAGCATTCCTTCTGCAATCGAAACACCCATACAGGCCAAACAAAGTCCTAAAAATGTTAAATTCATGATGAATTCTCCTTTTGTGTTTTTAAAATTACTTCCTTAGTTTAGTCCTAAAAAACTGTTTTGTCAAATGTTTTTATACATTGTAAGCGATTTTAATTTATTACCCTTTTATTCATTAAATATAGTAAATAAAAACCGCTATGTTTCGCTATTTCTTTCTCTTTTTTCCCGAAAGATGGCTTTTAAATAGGACAAAAGTGCTAAAACTGTTCTTCTTTGTCAAATCAACAATAATAAATTGATAACTGCTGCTAAATTTCTTTATTTAGGTTAGCGGTAGAAAAATCGAAATCTCCGTAGGCATTTTAAAATATGAAAAGAATACTTCCCCAGCAAATGCCACAAAGATAGCCTACTAGCACATCCTTTGGATAGTGCACTCCGCCAATCACGCGCACTATGGCAAGCCCTGACGAAAGCAAGAGGCAGAGGAGCCCCGGTAGCCAGAAAAAGTATAGCAAGCACATGGAAATCACTGTCGCCGAAAAGACATGGCGGCTGGGCATGGACTTGCCTGATGTATCCTTATCCAGCAAAGGCTGAATAGCCCATTTTTCGTAAGGGCGTGCTTGATTCAGTCGTTTGCGAATAGCTGACAACAGAGCAAATCCAATAGCTGGTAGGAGTATAAAAGCAAGCAATTCTTTCCACCCTTTATTTAGATAGGCACTAAGCAGGACAAATCCATAGACTAAGGGCATGAAAATTGTCATCGTCCGATTAAAATAAGCAAATCCCTTCACCCATTGAGGTCGACTACGAAAGGGAGCCGTTAATTGTTGATAGAAAATTGTGTAGTCTTTCAAACCTTATCACCGTTTTTCAAATAAGTTAAGCTCATATGTTCTTTCTAATTTCGGTTTTAATTTTGACGTTTTAAAATGCGATCCCAGTTGAATACCAAAAGAGACTAAGCACAAAGTCTCAATCTCTTAATATTCATAATTGTCAAAGAATACTACTTCTCTAAGTTCCAGATTTCCTTAGCATATTGCTCAATGGTATCATCTGAGGTAAACTTGTCAGATGTAGCGATGTTGATCAAGCTCATGCGAGCCCATTTTTCTTTGTCACGATAGAGAGCATCAATCTTCTCTTGAGCTTCCACGTAGGCATGGAAGTCTTCCAAGAGGAAGTATTCGTCGTTGTGGGTGATGAGGGCTTCGTAGATTTCAGAGCCTTCTTCACGAACATTTGGAATCGTTCCATTGACAAAGGTGTCGACCACCCGACGAATGTCTGGATTGCTTTCATAGACACCGCGTGAGTAGTAATCGTGGCGGGCATAGTGCTCGTAAACTTGGTCCTTGTCCATTCCAAAGATGACAATATTGTCATCACCGACCTCGTCCTTGATTTCAATATTGGCCCCGTCCAGAGTAGCTAGGGTAATGGCACCTGTCATCATGAACTTCATATTGGAAGTACCAGAAGCTTCCTTGGAAGCCAGAGAAATCTGCTCAGACACATCTGCTGCTGGAATGATGAGCTCAGCCAGGCTGACCCGGTAGTTTTCTAAGAAGACAACCTTGAGTTTGCTTTGCAGGCTTTCATCCTTGTTGACCAGATTGGCCACTTCATTGATCAGTTTGATAACAGACTTGGCAAAGTGGTAGCCCGGAGCAGCCTTAGCACCAAAGATAAAGACACGTGGCACCATATCCTTGTCAGGATTGTCCTTGAGGTCCCAGTAGAGCTTGATGATATGAAGCAAGTTAAGAAGCTGACGCTTGTAGGCGTGGAGGCGTTTCACCTGTACATCAAAGATAGCATCTGTAGAGACCTCTACTCCTGTTGATTCCTTGATGAAGTCGGCTAGACGAGCCTTGGCTTCTTGCTTCACTCGGTAGAAATCACCTAGAACTTGCTGATTGTCCTTGAATTCCAAAAGCTTACGCAGCTCATGGATATCACGTCTCCAGCCCTTACCAATTAGCTTATCAATCTCAGCTGATAAAGGCTCATCCGCAATCTGCAACCAGCGACGTTGGATAATTCCATTTGTTTTGTTGTTAAATTTCTCTGGATAGATAGCATAAAAGTCACGCAAGGTATCTTCTTTGAGCAATTCAGTATGGAGTTTGGCAACCCCGTTTACCGAATGGCCACCAATGATCGCCAAATGAGCCATGTGGATTTGATTGTCTTTGACGATCCGAGTATTTTCAATGATTTGCGGAGCAATCCCCCGACTAGCCATTTCCGTCACATAGCGGTTATCAATTTCCAAGATAATTTGATAGACCCGAGGCAGGACATTCTTAAAGAGTTCAGCATCCCATTTTTCCAAAGCTTCAGATAAAATAGTGTGGTTGGTATAACTCATAGTCTTAACCGTTGCATTCCAAGCATCTGCCCATTCAAGACCATATTCATCCATCAAAAGACGCATAAATTCAGCTGGTGCAACAGCTGGATGGGTATCGTTGATATGGACAGAAACCTTCTCATGAATATCCTTGAGCGGACGACCTTGCTTGAGGTAGGATTTGATAATTGTCTGCAAACCTGCACTGGTCATAAAGTATTCCTGAATCAAACGCAGTTCTTTACCTTCATGACTAGAATCATCTGGATAGAGAATAGCTGTTATATCCTGCACACGGCGACGAGCTTCGATCGTCGGATAGTCCAACTCATATTCTTCTGGAATCTCAACATCCCAAAGTCGCAGGTTATTGACATTGTCATTGCCAAAACCAATCTGAGGCACATCATAAGGCACCGCACGCAAGGTTTTAGAATTCTCATAAACTGGTACAATTCTTCCTTCTTCGTTAGCACGAAGATAAACATTACCAAAAATTTTAACGTCTACAATATCATGATCCTTTCGAGTCTCCCAGACATTCCCCAGTCTTCCAAACCAGTCATCGGGAATTTCAACCTGGTATCCATCTACAATCCGTTGTTTGAAGAGGCCATAGCGATAGCGAATCCCATTTCCAAAACCAGGATAGCCCGTTGTAGCAAGAGAATCCATAAAGGCAGCAGCCAAACGACCGAGACCACCATTTCCAAGAGCCATGTCATGCTCAGCATTTTTTACAGCTGTAAAATCCACGCCCATTTCTGCAAAACCATCTTTGACAGTATCAAGGATCCCAAGATTGAGTAGGTTAGTTTCTAACATACGACCCGGTAAAAACTCAATAGAGAAGTAATAAGCTGTTTTTTGGCGGTGTTCGACCAACTTTTTACGACGTTCCAACCATAGTGGAGTAATATACTTACGGACAGTATTAGCTAGAGCTTGGAAGAGTTCTCTCGGCGTTGCATCAGCTACTTTTATTAATTGTCTTTCATGTAAAATATCCTTAAAATCTCGGATAAATTGCTCTTTTGTCAGTTCCATTGTGGACGATAATCTCCCTTTCTTGATAGCGGGAAACAGTTTTTTAATGTAGAAATACTTTTTTCAATCAAGATGGGAAACACTCGCTTCAGCTACCGGCTAAAAACAAAGCTCCAAAACAGCATGATAATATATAAAAAAGTAATTCTCACGGAAATCCTCCCTTGTCCCAAGGTCAAGAGAGGATTTGCTTATACTGATTCCAAAGTAAATGTTATAGAAGTGATTGGTACAAATCACTATACGCCAAACTAGCCGTGTCCCAAGAAAAATCTCTTTCCATGGCCTGTTCTTGCATGGATTTCCATGCCTCCTTATCGTGGGTATAGAGGTTAAGAGCTTCTTTAAAAGTCCAGCTCAACCAATAACCAGAAAAATTATTAAAACTAAATCCAGTTCCTTGACCTGTATAAACATTATAAGGTTCTACTGTATCGCGCAGACCGCCAACTTCATGTACCAAAGGCAAGGTTCCATAACGCATAGCCATCATTTGAGATAGACCACAAGGTTCGAAGCGACTAGGCATCAGGAAAATATCACTGGCAGCATAAATCTCTTGAGCTAATCCCACATCAAAGAGAATGTTAGCCGAAAGCTTGTCTGGATAAGCTTGACCAAACCATGCAAAGGCTTGCTCAAATGCTGAATCACCTGTACCCAAAAGGACGATTTGTACATCTTGCTGAAGAAAATTATGCAACTCTTCAACCACTAGGTCAAAACCTTTCTGACGAGTCAGACGCGATACAATCCCAACAAGTGGAACATCGTCTCTAACAGGCAAGCCTACACGTTCCTGTAAAGCTCTCTTATTTTCTAGTTTACCAGATAAGTCAGATTTGTCAAAGTGATGGGCTAGCAATGGATCTGTTTCAGGATTGTAAATCTCTGTATCAATACCATTAACAATACCCACTAGCTTACCAGATTCCATCCGCAGAATCTGATCCAAATTGCAACCAAATTCTGGAGTCCGAATTTCACCAGCATAGCTAGGAGATACAGTGGTCACTCTGTCTGCGTAGAGAATACCAGCCTTCATCCAGTTGAGGCAGTCATTCCAGCGAAGGGTTCCGTCTGCATAGCGCTCATAGCCTACTCCGAAGAGCTCCCAGAGCATACTGTCCGGGAATTGACCTTGGAACTCCAAATTATGGATGGTCAAGACGGTTTTGATATTCTGATATGCTTGAATCCAGCGATATTTTTCCTTAACCAAGAAAGGAATCATCGCAGTATGGTAATCGTGAACGTGGAGGACATCTGGAATGAAATCAATCCGCTCCATCAACTCAACAGCTGCTAGTTGGAAGTAGGCAAAACGTTCCCCATCATCAAAGTCCCCATAAACATGGCCTCGGAAGAAATAATGCTGATTATCAATGAAATAGAAGGACACACCGTTCAAGACCAGGCGCTTAACCCCGACATACTGACGTCGCCAACCAACACTGATCTCAAAGTAGAAGAGATCCTCTACTTGATTGCCGAATTTAGCATCCGTCATATCATAATAAGGAAGAATAACACCAACTTGGTGACCATGTTTAACAAGTGATTTTGGGAGAGCGCCTATAACGTCCCCCAAACCACCTGTCTTCGAAAATGGTGCTCCTTCTGCTGCTACAAATAAAATCTTCATCGAATTATGTCCTCTGTTACTTTTTGACCTTTTTTAACAACAATTGGATTATCTTCTGTTCCACGTATTACAACACCTTCTGCAACCTCAACACCCTTGTCAAGAATGGCATATTCAACTGTTGCATTTGCACCAATTTCAGCCCGAGGAAATAGAATACTATTTTTCACTTGACTACCAGCTTTGATATTTGTATTACGTGAGATCACTGAATTAACAACCTCACCCTCGACAATACTTCCAGACGCAAATTGGGCGCGAGACACCTTTGAAGAAGGAGCATAATAGGTAGGTTCCTCATTCTTAACTTTGGTATATATTTTTTGATTTGGACTAAAGAGTGAATAGAATTTTTTGCTTTCTAACATATCGAGGTTAGCCTGATAGTATGTTTCTACAGAGTGGATATTGGCCAAATAGCCAGTATATTCATAGGCAAAAGCCCCTTCTTCAACCGCCAAATCACGTAGGACATAGCGTAGTTTTTGAGGATGTTCTTTCTTAGCCTCTTCCTCCAACTTTTCAATTAACCATGGAGTATCCACAACAAAGATATCCGTAGACATATTGAAGAGTTCTGCATCTTCCCGCTCATCAAAGAGCTTATGACCTCTGACGTGGTCTGTTTCATCAATATTTAAAACAGAGTTTACTTCAGAAATATTTTCTTTATGCAGTTTCTTATAAACAACTGTGATCGGTTGCTGCGTTGTATTGTGTAAGTGGAAAACCTGATTGAGATCTATATTAATCAAAATATCACAGTTGAGAGCAACAGTTTGGTTAGAACCAGAACGTTTGAGATAAGTTAAGAGCTGATCATAGTATTCCTCACCGACTGTAGAGCTTTCTACACGAGTATTGTAGATTCCCAAATAGTAGTGACTGAGGAGAGTAGATAGCCCCCATTCACGACCTGAACGGATATGGTCAAATACTGAGCTAATGTTGTCCTGTTGGAAGATACCAAAGACGCTACGAATTCCTGCGTTAGCCAGACTTGAAAGAGGGAAGTCGATCAAGCGGTATTTTCCACCAAACGGAAGGCTGGCCACTGGACGATGATCCGTCAAAGTAGACATATCGTGGAACCCGACAGTATTTCCTAAAATCGCTGAATATTTATCAATCTTCATCTTTTGGTACCCCCACTTTCTCGTTGTATCCGACAACAAATACTTCCTCTGTGCCATCTATTTCTACACCTTCTGCAATAATGGCACCTTCTCCGATAATAGCCCGCTTAATCTTAGCACCCTGACCAATAATAGCACCACTCATGATGACAGAGTCCTCAATAACAGCACCCTTTCTAACTTGAGCCCCAGTAGAAAGAATGGAGTGTTTAACAGTCCCATCAACTAAGCAACCATCAACAACCAGAGAATCTTCTACTTTGGCATTTTCACTGAGGAAGTTTGGCGGAGAAATCAAGTTACGAGAATAAATCTTCCAGCGACGGTTACGGCTATCCAAAGCATTTTCTGGATTAATATATTCCATATTAGCCTCCCAGAGAGACTCAACCGTACCAACGTCTTTCCAATAGCCTTCAAAATCATAAGCATAAACACTTTCGCCAGATTCTAAGTAGTTAGGGATAACATTTTTACCGAAGTCGGACATATCCACATTGCTCTTTTCAGCCGCCACCAGCATATTGCGCAGACGTTGCCAATCAAAGATATAAATTCCCATAGAAGCCTTAGTTGACTTAGGATTTTCTGGTTTTTCTTCAAATTCAACAATCCGATTATTAGCATCTGTATTCATGATACCAAAACGGCTGGCTTCTTTGAGAGGCACATCCAGTACAGCTACTGTCAAGCTGGCATTATTGTCCTTGTGAGACTGGAGCATTTCATCATAATCCATCTTGTAGATATGGTCCCCAGATAAGATCAAGACATATTCTGGATTGATACTGTCAATGTAATCAATATTTTGGAATATTGCATGACTAGTTCCTTCAAACCAGCGATTTCCTTCACTAGCAGAATAAGGCTGAAGAATGGACACCCCTGTATTAATGCCATCTAATCCCCAGCTGGACCCATTTCCAATATGGCTATTCAAAGCCAACGGCTGGTATTGAGTAATGACACCGACATTGTGAATGCCGGAATTAGCACAGTTAGACAGGGCAAAGTCAATAATACGATATCGTCCACCAAACTGTACTGCAGGTTTTGCAATACTCTGTGTAAGCTTTCCAAGACGTGTTCCTTGCCCACCGGCAAGAATCAAAGCTAGCATTTCATTCTTCATAGACTACTCCTTGCTAAGGTTCGAGTGCATTAAACATCAAAAACAGGAAATGTGTTGACGGAACGGTACTCCAAGGAAGACTTATACCTTACAGCATCCGAACTTATGGCTCATTTCATTTCGCAAATTGCGTATTTTTCTCCGATATTTTAATACAAGTTCAATTACAACAAATGGGATAACCCTATTTTTTATTTTTAGTCGACTTTGATTTAATACGACGCTTAATCTTCCAGATGCTGGCTCCAAGAGCTGGCAGTGTGAAGGTCAAGGTCTGCGGATAATCCTTCCAAAGTCCTTCTTGAGACTGAACTGTTTCGTTATGTTCCTTCCAAACACCTCCCCATTCTTCTAATTCAGTGTTCCATACTTCTTCATAAATGGCTTCCACTGGAACACCAATGGTAAAGTTCTTCCGCTCTACCGGCGCCATATTGAATACACAAACTAACATATCTCCTTTTTCAGTCTTACGAATAAAGGAGAGGACACTTTGATCAACATTATCTGCATCTATGATTTCGATGCCATCATAGCTCAGATCAATCTCCCAAAGCGGACGATTGTCTTTATAGAAGGCATTGAGTGCAGCAGTAAAGCCCTGCATCTTCTTGTTCATCTGATCGTCCAGATTAGACCACTCAAGTTGCTCTTCTGACTTCCATTCTAAGAACTGACCAAATTCTGATCCCATAAAGAGCAATTTCTTGCCCGGATGGCAGATTTGGTAGGTCAGCAAGTTGCGGAGCCCTGCAAATTGATTGTAACGGTCGCCCCACATCTTGTGCATGAGACTCTTCTTGCCATGAACCACTTCATCATGCGAGAATGGCAGTAGGAAGTTTTCAGAGAATACGTACATAAAGCTAAAGGTTACCAGATTAAAATCGTACTTACGATAAATCGGATCTTCCTCGTAGAAACGAAGAATATCATTCATCCAGCCCATATTCCACTTGTAGTCAAAACCTAGACCACCCAGCTCTCTCATCCCCGTAATCTTGGTGCCTGAGGAACTTTCCTCAGCAATCATCATAACATCAGGATGGGCTAACTTGATAACTGTATTAAGGCGTTGCAGGAAGTAATACCCTTCATAGTTGCGATTGCCTCCATCTTTGTTTGGTTGCCAAGGTCCGCTATCATAGTCTAGATAGAGCATATTGCTGACAGCATCAACCCGAATCCCGTCCAGATGATAGAAATCAATCCAGAATTTAATGCTGGAAATCAAGAAAGACTGAACCTGATTCTTGCCCAAATCAAAGTTGAGAGCACCCCAACCATAGTTATGAGCCCGATCGTGGTCCTGATACTCGAAAGTCGGTGTGCCATCATAGTAGGCTAAAGCATCATCATTAATAGTGAAGTGACCTGGTACCCAGTCTACAATAACCCCGATATTGTTTAAGTGGCATTCTTCGACGAAGTCTTGAAATTCCTCAGGCGTACCATAGGTATGCTCAAAAGCGAAGTAACCCATAAGCTGATAACCCCAGCTAAGTCCTAGCGGGTGAGCCATAAGTGGCATGAATTCCACATGCGTATAGTTCATTTCCACCAGATAAGGAATCAAGTCTTCTTTTAACTGGGCAAAGCTATACGGACTGCCATCTTCATTACGTTTCCATGAACCAGCATGCACTTCATAGATATTGACAGGTCGTGAGAAGAAACCCCAGCGTTTCCGACGGGCTAGCCAGAGACCATCTTTCCATTTCTTTTCAGGAATCGTACGGATAACTGCTCCAGTTCCAGGTCGCTCTTCCAAATATACAGCCAGTGGATCAATTTTCAAAATTTCTTGACCACTGCTACGTTTGACATTGTACTTGTAAATATCCCCTTCCTTGGGTAGATCTGTAAATACCTCCCAGACCCCTGCTTCATTACGTGCCATAGGAATCTGATTTTCATACCAATTAGTGAAATCACCAATCAAATGAACACTCTGAGCATTGGGAGCCCAAACACGGAAAGAGTAGCCAACCTTACCATCTACTTCTTCCTGATGTGCTCCTAGATAGTGTTGCAAATGAAAGTTTTCACCAGTTGTAAAGGTTCTTAATGCTTCGTTTTTGTCCATGCAATCACCTCTTTGTAAGCGTTTTCTATGTTTCTATTTTATCTTAATTTCGACATTTTTTCAAGTAAATTTCATAAATATTGGCAAATTTTTCCAAAAACCGAACGATTGACCTCTCTCCGTTTTCTTATATACCAATTTCCTGTTGATTCATTTTCATCCATATATAAGTCGCTATTTTGACGAACGAAATTTAAAGAAAGAACCATTTTGAAAATGGTTCTAAAAAAGAGCGGTTTCCCGCTCTATAAAATTAATTAATCAAAGTCCAGATATTCTTTTTCAAGCTTCAAGACTTCTTCCAACGTTGCACATTCTGTCAATGCACGTTGAGCCAATTCTTCCATCTTCTTAGTATCTAACTTCTTCATGAGGCTACGAGTCCGAAGAACAGATGTCGCACTCATAGAGAACTCATCCAAGCCCATACCAACAAGCAATGGTACAGCTGTTTGATCACCAGCCATTTCTCCACACATACCTGCCCACTTACCTTCAGCATGAGCTGCCTTGATAACATTGTTAATCAAGCGAAGGATAGATGGGTTATAAGGTTGGTAGAGGTAAGAAACTTGTTCATTCATCCGGTCTGCTGCCATAGTGTACTGAATCAAGTCATTGGTACCAATAGAGAAGAAGTCAACTTCTTTAGCAAATTGATCCGCTAGCATAGCTGCAGCTGGAATTTCAATCATGATACCTACTTGAATGTTGTCCGCTACAGCAACACCTTCAGCCTGCAACTTAGCCTTTTCTTCTTCGTAAACCGCTTTAGCTTTACGGAATTCTGTCAGAAGAGCTACCATTGGGAACATGATGCGCAATTGTCCATGTACAGAAGCACGCAAGAGAGCGCGAATTTGTGTACGGAACATTGCATTACCAGTTTCAGAGATAGAGATACGCAAAGCACGGAAGCCAAGGAATGGGTTCATTTCATGTGGCATATCGAAGTAAGGAAGTTCCTTATCTCCACCAATATCCATCGTACGAACAACCACTGGTTTTCCGTTCATTCCTTCAAGAACAGCTTTGTATGCTTCATACTGCTCATCTTCTGTTGGGAAATCTTGTGAATCCATATAGAGGAACTCAGTACGGTAAAGACCAACAGCTTCTGCACCATTTGCATTTACACCTTCAACGTCTTTTGGTGTACCAATGTTAGCCGCCAACTCGAAGTGTTTGCCATCTGCAGTTACAGTTTCGGCATCCTTAAGCAATTCCCATTCAGCCTTTTGTTTTGCATAAGCTTCACCAGCTGCTTTGAAGTCTGAAATTTGATCTTCAGTTGGGTTGATAATCACTTCACCAGTGATACCATTAGCTGCAATGATGTCCCCGTCTTTTACCAATTCTGTAATATTATTAGTACCGAGAACAGCAGCAATTTCAAGCGTACGAGCCATGATTGCTGAGTGACTAGTCCGTCCACCGATATTTGTTACAAAAGCCTTAACAAAGTTTTTATCAAGCTGTGCTGTATCAGATGGAGTCAAGTCATGTGCAATGACAACCACTTCCTCATTAATAGAAGCTGGGTTTGGCAATTTTTTACCCAAAAGGTTTGCAAGAACACGTTTTGTAACGTCACGGATATCCGCTGCACGTTCCTGCATGTACGGATTGTCTTCCATACCTTCAAAAATTGTGATAAACATATCCGTTACTTCTTTAAGTCCCGCTTCAGCGTTCACTTTTTTCGTACGGATTGTTTCTTTAATCTGACCAACCATTTCAGGGTCAGAGAGAACCATTAAGTGAGCATCAAATACTTGGGCTGCTTCTTCACCAAGGCTACCTACTGCCTTCTCGCGGATAATAGAAAGCTCGTTCTGTGAAGCTTCAAGAGCTGCATCCAAACGAGCCTCTTCTGCATTCGTATCTTCGACTGAAACAGTCTCAAATGACAAATCCGGTTGGACTAATAGATATGCCTTAGCAACAGCAACACCATCAGATGCCGCAATTCCTTTAAGCATTTCTGTCATATTATGCCAATCCTTCTTTTTCCATTGTTTCTGCAATTGCTGCAAGTGCGTCGTCAGCGTCTGCACCTTCAGCAGAGATAACTACGTCTGCACCTTGACCAACACCAAGGCTCATTACGCCCATGATTGATTTTAAGTTTACTGATTTACCTTTGTATTCAAGAGTGATATCTGAAGCAAATTTACTTGCAGTTTGAACCAACAAAGTTGCTGGACGAGCGTGAATACCTGTTTCTGCCACAATGTGGAAATCTTTAGAAGCCATAATTAGACTCTCCTTTAAATAATTCTTTTTTAGGATATTTTGATAACCCTTACAATTTCTGATTATATCATTTTTTGAAATCTTTTTCAAGAATCAGTATTAGTTTTTTCAAATTTCAACAGCATTTTTCAATCTAAAATCTTATCTGACACCTTATTTTACAAGATCTATCTAGCTATGTCTCCAGCTAACTTTTTATTTGAGAATCGTTAGTACAATTTTCAAAAATATTAGAAAAGAATTTTATTACCTATGTAAAAACCTTGATATATCAATCTTTAAGATGCTTTCTCTCTTTTTTCTTTCCTTGCAAAACACCATATCTTGTATTCTACACTGTGTTATAATAAAATATAACACAATATTTAGTCTAATCCATTGACAAGATTTTTTCTTTGAGATATACTAAGAAAGAATTAAATTTTTAATAAACAGGAGTTCCTTTTATGGTAACGATTTACTCAAAAAATAATTGTGTTCAATGCAAAATGACCAAACGATTCTTGGATACAAATCATGTGGAATATAGAGAAATTAATCTTGACGAACAACCAGAATACATCGAGCACGTCAAAAACCTAGGCTTCAATGCTGCTCCGGTTATCCAAACAGCAACTGATGCATTCTCTGGTTTCCAACCAAATAAATTAAAACAACTATCATAAGAATAGCAAGACAAAAAGAAGGAGGAGCTTCTATAGTATATAGGAGCACTTTCTTTTGCAGAAAAAAATATAAAGGAAACGATTATGGGTTTAAAACACTTAGAAGACGTTACTTACTTCCGTCTTAATAATGAAATTAACCGTCCTGTCAACGGTCAAATCATGCTTCATAAAGACCAAGAAGCATTGGAAGCTTTCTTTAAAGAAAACGTTGAGCCGAATACTAAACAATTTTCTTCAATTACAGAAAAAATTAATTATTTAATGGAAGAAAACTATCTAGAAAAAGAATTTATCCAGCTTTATTCTCCTGAGTACATCGAAGAGCTGGCTGCTTTTATCCATGCACAAGATTTCAAGTTTAAATCTTTCATGGCGGCCTACAAATTCTACAACCAGTATGCACTAAAGACAAATGATGGTGAATACTATCTGGAAGGCATGGAAGAGCGTGTTCTCTTTAACGCCCTATACTTTGCCAAGGGAGACGAAGCCATTGCTAAGGATATTGCCAATGAAATCATCCACCAACGCTATCAACCAGCTACACCAAGCTTCCTTAATGCAGGTCGAGCTCGTCGCGGTGAATTGGTATCTTGCTTCCTCATCCAAGTAACAGATGATATGAACTCAATCGGTCGCTCTATCAACTCTGCCCTTCAACTATCTCGTATCGGAGGCGGAGTCGGTATTTCCCTCAGCAATCTGCGGGAAGCTGGAGCACCTATCAAGGGTTATGAAGGAGCTGCGTCTGGCGTTGTGCCTGTTATGAAACTCTTTGAAGACAGCTTCTCCTACTCTAACCAGCTGGGACAACGTCAGGGAGCTGGAGTTGTTTATCTCAACGTCTTCCACCCAGATATCATCGCTTTCCTTTCAACTAAGAAAGAAAATGCTGACGAAAAAGTTCGGGTTAAAACCCTCTCACTCGGTGTTGTCATTCCAGATAAATTCTACGAATTAGCTCGTAAAAATGAAGAAATGTATCTCTTCAGCCCATATTCTGTTGAACGCGAGTACGGAGTGCCATTTGCCTACCTTGACATCACTGAAAAATATGATGAATTGGTCGCTAATCCAAATATCACTAAAACCAAGATCAAGGCTCGTGATTTGGAAACAGAAATTTCTAAACTCCAACAAGAATCTGGCTATCCTTATGTCGTAAACATCGATACAGCTAATCGTTCAAATCCAATTGACGGTAAAATCATCATGAGTAACCTTTGCTCTGAAATCCTGCAAGTGCAAGAACCTAGTCTTTTAAATGATGCACAAGAGTATCTTCACTTGGGAACAGATGTATCATGTAACTTAGGTTCTACCAACGTTGTGAACATGATGACTTCTCCTGACTTTGGAAAATCCATCCGGACTATGACTCGCGCTCTTACTTTCGTTACTGATAGTTCACACATCACAGCTGTGCCTTCTATCGATCACGGAAATAGCCTAGCTCATACTTTTGGTTTAGGTGCTATGGGGCTACACAGTTATTTAGCTCAGCAGTTGATCGATTACGGATCAGCGGAAGCTGTAGAGTTCACCAGCATCTACTTCATGCTCATGAACTACTGGACTTTGGTTGAGTCTAATAATATCGCTCGCGAGCGTGGCGTGACCTTCCATAACTTTGAAAAATCTGACTATGCTAGCGGAACTTACTTTGACAAATACCTGACAGGTGAATTTGTACCTAAGTCTGACCGTGTCAAAGAACTCTTCGCAGGCATCTTTATCCCGTCTGCAGAGGATTGGGCTGAGTTGCGCGACAAGGTCAAGGCTGATGGTCTCTACCACCAAAACCGCCTAGCTGTTGCACCAAATGGCTCTATCAGCTACATCAATGACGTTTCTGCTTCAATTCACCCAATCACTCAACGGATCGAAGAACGTCAAGAAAAGAAAATTGGTAAGATCTACTATCCTGCTGCTGGTCTGTCAACTGAGACTATCCCTTACTACACCAGCGCTTATGACATGGACATGCGCAAGGTTATCGATGTTTACGCAGCTGCAACCGAGCATGTGGACCAAGGTCTTTCTCTGACTCTCTTTATGCGCAGCGATATTCCTAAAGGTCTCTACGAGTGGAAAAAAGAAAGCAAGCAAACAACTCGTGACCTTTCTATCCTGCGTAACTACGCCTTCAACAAGGGTATCAAATCCATCTACTACGTCCGCACCTTCACTGACGATGGTGGCGAAGTAGGTGCCAACCAATGTGAAAGCTGTGTGATCTAGTTTTTCTCTAGGAATCAGTCATCTCGTTTTTACTTACTGACTTGATTACCATCATCAGCTAGCAACTCAAAAGTCGGTTCGCCGACTTTTTGTTCGATCCCCTTATAAAATTGTGATAAAATAATAATGATTCTTTATCACATCACAACACATAGAAAGAGATTTCAAATGGAAACTTACTACAAAGCCATTAACTGGAACGCTATTGAAGATGTTATCGATAAGTCCACCTGGGAAAAACTGACCGAGCAATTCTGGCTAGATACGCGGATTCCCCTATCCAATGACTTGGATGACTGGAGAAAGCTGTCTCACAAGGAAAAGGACTTGGTAGGCAAGGTTTTCGGTGGTCTGACCCTTTTGGATACCCTCCAGTCTGAATCTGGTGTAGATGCCCTGCGTAAGGACGTCCGTACAGCCCACGAAGAAGCTGTCTTCAACAACATCCAATTTATGGAGTCCGTTCACGCCAAGTCTTACTCTTCTATCTTTTCTACGCTTAACACCAAGTCAGAAATCGATGAAATCTTTGCTTGGACCAATACAAACCCTTACTTGCAAAAGAAAGCTGAAATCATCAATGAGATATACTTAAATGGTACAGCTTTAGAAAAGAAAGTAGCCAGCGTTTTCTTGGAAACCTTCCTCTTTTACTCTGGTTTCTTCACTCCACTTTACTATCTGGGTAATAATAAACTGGCTAACGTCGCTGAGATTATCAAGCTAATCATCCGTGACGAATCTGTCCACGGAACCTACATCGGCTACAAGTTCCAGCTAGGTTTTAACGAACTGCCAGAAGACGAGCAAGAAAAACTCAAAGAATGGATGTATGACCTACTCTACACCCTCTATGAAAATGAAGAAGGCTATACTGAAACACTTTATGATGAAGTTGGCTGGACAGAGGAAGTCAAGACCTTCCTACGCTACAATGCCAATAAGGCCTTGATGAATCTAGGCCAAGACCCTCTCTTCCCAGATACAGCTGATGATGTAAACCCTATTGTAATGAACGGTATCTCTACGGGTACTTCTAACCACGACTTCTTCTCCCAAGTGGGTAACGGCTACCTGCTGGGCGAAGTTGAAGCCATGCAAGATGACGACTACAATTACGGTTTATAAGATTATGAACCAAATAAAAACATATTTCATACGTTATAAAGTATGAAATATGGCGATTATAATTACGCTTTATAAAACAAAGAACCCCTCTTTCCAACGAAGGAAAGAGGGGTTTTGTAATCTAAACTAGCAAGGAGAACAGATAAAGCAAACATCATCTAGCTTTTCTGATTTTCCCAAAACATTTAGTAATAAACATTCAAGTGGGATGGTAAGACACGAATCGTCACTGGCAGTTGGTCTCCCTCATCTCCGTCAACGTTGACGCTGAGCTCTGCGTTTGCATCAGCCAACTCAACTGTGATTTCCTTAAAGGTTAGATACTCGATATTATCACTTTTCTCACCATTGCCCGAAATCAAATCTGGCACAGAAACCAAGGTGTCAAAGAGATTTTTATCCTTAAGATACAAGAGGTGAAGCAAGCCGTCATTGACAGTGGCTTCAGGAAGAATACTCTCGAAACCTCCGATTGAGTTGGTAGAGCCAATCAAGAGTGTACTGCTCTTTATCGTGCGCTCCTCTCCATCAATCTTCAAGTAAAATTCGTAAAAACTAGTATCCATCAACTGCTTGAAACCAGAGATAAAGTAGGCAAACTTGCCCCACTTGGTCTTGTCTTCAGAATCTACATTGTTGATCGACTCTGGAATGGTTCCAATGGCAACCACATTCATAAAGTATTGGTCATTAATCTTGCCGATATCAAGCGGCTTGACTTTGTTGATATCCAGATTTTGGATGGCTTCTTCAGCGTCTAGAGGAATGCCGAGAGCACGCGCCAAGTCATTGACCGTACCAAGTGGAAAGAAACCAAAGGTCGGACGATAGTCTAGTTCAGCCAGACCACTGATCCCTTCATTGACTGTTCCATCGCCGCCCATGACAAAGACGCTATCATAATGGTCTTCTGCGGCTTGCTTAGCAAAAGCTGTTGCGTCTCCGCCTTTTTCAGTATGCTTGACTACTACCTCATTGAAACATTCTGCCAGCTTTTCTCTTGCCAAGTCTTCATAGGACTTGGCTTTTTCGCCTCCCGAGCTAGGGTTGACAATTAATAGGACTTTGGACATAAGGAAACCTCTTTTCGTTTGATAGCTCATTATACCATCCGGAAAACACTTTCACAACTATTTGAAACTGCTAGCTTTCGAAAGATCAGAAAAGTAGTTTGGTATTTAAACTCTATTCCAAAGAAAACACTTCTACCGTTAGACTTTTCTGCCTAACTTTAGAAGTGCTGTCTTATATTTCGTTATTCTATTAAAAGAAGACAAAGAGAACAAAGGCAATTAGGTTATTAGCCATATGCAAAGCAATCGCATAACGTAAATCTTTTCTACATAAATAGCCTAAGGCAAAGATAACTCCCATAATAAAATACGTTAGAAATTGGCCTGGGGTTGCTGGCCTATGAAGTAGAGAAAATAAAGTAGAGGAGGCAAGAATATAGAGTAACTTTCGTAAGGAAGTCACTTGTTTTGAGAAAAAAAACTTAGCCATAAAACCTCGAGTCAGTAGCTCTTCAACAATCGGAGCAAGGAAAACAACAAAAATAAAAGCAAATGCAGGCTGATAGGCAATCAGCATTTCTACATTATTTTGATTTTCCGACGGATTCGTGGGCATTAATTCTTGGAAAATTATAAAAGCAATCAAAAGAATGACCGGTAGCCAAACAGAAGAGATTATCCTTGTTTTTTTCACCTCTAATTTTAAATCATGCTGATACCATTTCCACAAAGGAATAATATATAAAGCCGATAAGAATAAAAGGATCGGAAGAGCAATATATTGAGAGGTTCCCATCATCAGAGATTCTAGGACACTAGAAATGATGCTTGAAAAAATAACAAAATAAGACAATATAACTAATGAATAAAGCCCTAAATGGGCAAGGAATGTTTTGATGT
Organism: Streptococcus sp. SG1; assembly: GCF_030439935.1. Taxonomy (NCBI): domain Bacteria; kingdom Bacillati; phylum Bacillota; class Bacilli; order Lactobacillales; family Streptococcaceae; genus Streptococcus; species Streptococcus sp. SG1. The sequence goes on from NZ_JAQFJC010000003.1 coordinate 78,724, forward strand.
TCTTTGTATTCTTCATATTTCTAATCCTTTCGATAAATATTAAGACCAACTTCGGTATCTTCAACAAGAATTTCTTCCTTCTGACTAATGAGGACATAAGACATATAAAAATCACCGATACAAGAGGCTGCATGAATGCCAGCCAGAGCAATGTAGGAAGGGCTGGATAGCCATTCAAGTTCACAACAGACTGTTAAAAAGAGACTGATCAAAACAAAGGGTGCCAGAGCAATGATCAACATCTTACCCCTGCTATAAAAACTCCCAGGGCTAGTCGCGTAGGCCATACCGTTTTTAAAACCAAATTTGACCTTCGTTTTTGCATCACCAAAGATCTTGAAGAAAAAGCCATGGATCAACTCATGCACAACCAGCAAGACGAACAAGTATAAAAAGTCTGTAAAGACGAACAGTCCCTCGTCTTCTTCTAGTAATTCAAGTGCTATCCAAGCAAAGAAAAAGAAAAAAGGGAGAATTAATAAAAGAGCTCCTATATTGAGCCAAAGGTTCGTTTTCTTATCCGTTAAAAGATCAATCTTTCGCAATAATTTCATAGTCAATCCTTTCTTCTTTTATTTATAGTACTTTTTAACCATAGGATAGAACATGACATTGATATAAATGAAAATAATGGTCAGTACAATATAAGCTGAAACAACATTCATCGGAGTCAGTAAGCCGACCAAAAACATAAGAATATAAAGGCCAGGAATAACCCATTGATTTAGATTAAAAAGGATTAAAAGACTCTGTTCATAGTGAGCTTGAAGCTCTCCCTCGTCAAAGGAAAAAGCAAATTTCTTCATTTCCTCAACAGTAGGTGCTATCGATAGTTTATATTTTCGGATTTTCTGTGTCGTCTTGAGCAATACTATTTGGGCAATTACAAGGGCTAGAAGAATAACTCCATCATATAGATTAATCCAAAACACCGCACCAGCTTCTAATAATGGAAAAACATAGTTTACACCAACAAATAAGGTAAATAAAGTCAAAGCAGAGGTGACATTATATAAGATTGTCACAGATTCTAACGTTTTAAAGGTTTGACGATAAAGTTCATACTCCTTATCTTCATCCTCTTCTTTCTCCATAGATTGATGATATTTATTTGCTTGGTATATAAAATAAAAAGTAAAAGGATAGAGGATGGTTAAACATACACGTCCTATATTTTGTAGTAGTCCTACATTCAAAAAACTTGGCCAAGATATGTGTTCAATGCGTCCAGCAAAGAAACCAATCACTCCTCCAATGATTATGGCTAGAATTAAGAAAATTACATTCCTTATTATTCTCTTTTTCGTTGTCATGATTTTCCTTTCCTATCTCTCAATTTAGAGCCTACACTAGACTTACAGCTAGCTTTTCTTTTATGGCTTATTCTTTTATCTAGGATAGATGCTAGAGTGAGATAAAACACAACAGCCCATTCTAACCTCAGGGGCAATTCTATTTGAAGTAGCCCTGCATCTTTTAAAACATAAGACAAGACATAAACAATAAACAAAGATAAAAGCAAAAGTTGACTATTATTTTTAAGTTGTTTCATTCTTCCTCGATTCTAAAAACGTTCTCGACAGTTTCTCCAAAAATATGAGCAATTTTCAAGGCAATGATGATAGAGGGAGTGTACTCGCCTCGTTCCAAGAGACTGATAGTCTGTCTGGATACTTCTGCTCTCCTTGCTAACTCTGTCTGATTGAGGCCATCTCGTGCTCGCAACTCCTTGAGACGATTCTTTAATTTCATGAAATTTCCTCTCAATTCTCCAGCAATTCAACAGACCGAATATCTTCAATGCGCATAAGCTTCGTTTTTTTCTGGCCTTTTTTATCTGTTTTACTAAGCTTAACCCAGTCTTCATCCACATCCACTACAAGCCAATCATTTGTCCCAATCAATTCACTTGTAATCACCGGTTTCTTTCCAATCATCTCTTTTAAAAATCGTGACATTGTTTTCTCTCCTTTTCTATTTCTTTCTAAAGACTTTATCCGTCCCTGCATCCGTTTTAACTTATTGGAAGAATCAATCCCAAAGATAAAAACCATAAAAGTCATCGGAAGCAAGAACCATAAGAATGCATTCATAAGCGTCCCTCCATTTCCTGTTCAAAAATATTGTAACAGATTCTTTTCTTTTTGACAAGTATATTTGTCAAAAAAATAATGATTATTGTCATAAATACTATTATCATAGACAAATAAGGATCCAGCTCAAACTGAATCCTTTTCCTTTATTCATCTAATTCTGAAAATACTTCTTTTAAAACAGCAATCCCCTGCTGAATTTCCTCCCTGCTGATAGTCAAAGGTGGCAGGAGACGGATAACATTCTCTCCGGCGGTCAGGATAATCAAGCCTTTCTGACGAGCAGCTTCAACAATCTTTGACAGACTGGCGCTTGTCTCAATCCCAATCATCATGCCCAGACCGCGAACAGCAGAAATCTTTGGATGGTCCTGAAAAGCAAGCTGCAACTGCTCCAGTAAGATGGCACTCTTAGACCTGACTTCTTCCATAAAGCCCGCCTCTTTCATGATATGCAAGGTCTCCAAGGCAGCTGCCATGGCTAATTTATTGCCACCAAAGGTAGAACCATGACTGCCAGGTCCAAAAGCGGGAGCCAAGCTGGATTTTCCTAATAGAGCGCCTACGGGCAGGCCATTGGCCAGACCCTTAGCCAGTGTCACAATATCCGGTATAATCCCATAATGCTCAAAGGAATAAAGCTGACCAGTGCGCCCCATACCTGTCTGGACCTCATCAACAATCAGCAAAATCCCCTCTTGTTGACAGACATCAGCCAAGTCTTTGACAAAAGCTGCTTCTGCTGGACGAACCCCTGATTCTCCTTGGACCAATTCCAACATGACAGCTGCCGTATCCTGATTGACCAACTTTTCTACGCTGGCAAGATCATTGTAAACCGCATAGCTGAAATGGGGCACCCCATCACCAAATCCTTCCTTAATCTTATCCTGTCCTGTTGCGGCCATAGCACCAAAGGTCCGACCGTGAAAGGATTGCTGAAAGGTGATAAAGCCTTGCTTGCCAGTAGCCTTACGAGCTAGCTTAATAGCTGCTTCATTGGCTTCCGCTCCGCTATTACAGAAAAATGCCAAATAATCATAAGAACCTGCCAGTTCCTGAGACACCTGCTCTTGCAGGGAGCTAAGATAAAGATTGGGGCTGTGCCAGATGCGCCCTGCTTGCTGGATCAAAGCCTGCTGAACCTGCGGGTGAAAGCCAAGATTGGTTACGCCAATCCCCGATGAAAAGTCCAAATAAACCTTTCCCTCACTGTCAATCAGATAGGAGCCCTCTGCTTTAACAAACTCAATAGGCGCTCGCTTGTAGTTTTCAAATAAATAAGTCATAATTATCCCTCTGCTATCAAGGTGCCCGTCAAAAGATTATCGCCAATCAGAACCTGCCCGACACCGGAAAGCACAGTCTGAACAGCACTCTCAATCTTGGGAATCATGCCACCCTTGATGACACCTGTCTGAATCTTCTTGGAAACCTGACTGGTCAGAAGTTGAGGCAGCACTTTTTTATCCTCTAAAACCCCTTCTATATCTGTCATCAGAATCAGCTTCTCTGCCTGTAAACTGCTGGCAACAGCTGCTGCCAGATAGTCTGCATTGATATTTAAGAGCTCGCCAGTTGCATTTTGTCCTAGCGAAGCCAACACTGGGACGATGTCCTCAGCCAGCAGCAGCTCTAGATAAGCAGTTTGAATCGCCGTCACCTGACCGACATAGCCATAGAGATCTTTATCGATAAAATCTGCCGAAACTGTCTTTCCCAAATGTGAAACCAGCTGAAGACTTTCAATATCTGAATCGTTCAGTTCTTGAGTCAGTGTCCGGCCGACTTGACCCAACAAGGCCTGCTCAATGATGGGTAAGTCAGACTTGGCTGTCACCCGCAACCCCTTAACCTTGCGAGTTGGTAGCTGACGCTCTTTCATGAGTTGGTTTATTACCAGACCGCCCCCGTGAACGACCACGATTTTCTTACCAGCTGCTATCCATTCTTGCATCTGCTTGATAAACTTATCAGACAGCTTTTGCGCAGCAACACCACCAATTTTTATAACAATCACATCTTTCATTGCATTTCTCCTTAGGTTCTATAGAGGGCATTGATTTTCACATAATCATAGGATAGATCGCAACCCCAGGCCTGAGCTTCAGCATCCCCATCGTGCAGGTCAATGGTCAAGATCAGTAGCTCCCCAGCCATGGCATCACTAGTCTCCTCAGGATTAAATGCCACAGGGGTAGAGGCCTGCATAACTGGAATCCCCGCAATCCAAATATCAATATTGTCCACTGAGACATCTGCTCTCGCATAGCCGATAGCTGCTAAGATACGTCCCCAATTGGGATCTTGGCCAAAAATAGCTGTTTTGACCAAGCTAGAGCCAACAACACTCTTTGCAATCATACGCCCGCTCTGTTCATCCTTGGCATGCCGAACATTGACTTCAATCAGCTTGGTCGCTCCTTCGCCATCCTTGGCAATTTTCTTAGCCAAGTCAGCCATAAGATAGCGGAGCATCTTAGAAAACTTTTCAAATTCTTCCGTATCTGGCAGGATTTCTTCATTTTGCCGGCAGCCGTTAGCCATGACTAGCACCATATCATTGGTCGATGTATCTCCATCCACCGTGATTTGGTTGAAAGTCGTCTCAACATGCTGGCTGAGAGCCGCTTGCAGGGTTGCGCTAGAAATATTAGCGTCACAAGTGATAAAGGCCAGCATGGTCGCCATATTCGGATGAATCATGCCCGATCCCTTAGCCACTCCTGCCATAGTCACCAGGTCAGTTCCAAACTCTTCTGTGACTACACAGGTCTTAGTACAAGTATCCGTCGTCAAGATAGCCTCAGCAAAATCTTCTGCCTTGCCACTCACCAGAATCTGTGACAGGCCATTTTTCAGAGCATCCATTGGAAGCTGCTCGCCGATGACTCCTGTAGAAGCCAGACCTACCAAGTCGGGCTCAATCTTCAGCTTTTGAGCAGTCAATCGCTGCATCTCATAGGCAGCGTCCAGTCCCTGCTGGCCTGTACAGGAATTGGCAACACCAGAATTAACCACTATTGCCTGCAATTTCTGGCTCTTTTGGATTGATGCTTTGGTCACTAGAAGCGGAGCAGCGATAACCTTATTAGTCGTATAAACTCCTGCCACACTAGCCGGTACTTCTGATACAATCCAACCAAAATCCAACTTCTTTTTCTTAAAGCCAGCGTGCAAACCGTCAGCCGAAAATCCTAACGGACTGGCAATCGTTCCATCAATAATCTTCATAACTAACCCTTTCTCATCTAGACATAGGACGGTTGACTGAGCAAGCCATCTGTTTCAGGAAAACCCAGCATTAGATTCATATTTTGAATCGCCTGACCAGCAGCCCCCTTAATCAGATTATCCAGCACAGCCACTACAGTTAAAATATTTGTCACAGGGTTATAGTCAAAACCAATATCTGTATAATTAGTACCGACAACTTGGTGCAAATTTGGCAGAGAAGCTTGGATACGAACAAAAGGTTTGTCCTGATAGCATTCTTGGTAAATAGCAGTCAGTTCTTCTCGAGTCAAAGGTTCTTTCAACTTGCTGTAAACCGTCGCTACAATGCCACGATTGACAGGAATGAGGGATGTTGAAAACTGAATCTGCTGCAATCCCTCATCAAAACGCTGTAACTGCTGTACAATCTCAGGAATATGCTGATGCTGATTCAGCTTGTAAGTCACATAGTTGTCGTGCACATGAACAAAATGGCTGGATGCAGCTGGATTTTTTCCCGCCCCTGTCAAACCGCTCTTGGCATCGACAATAATGGAGTCCAGCTCAATAGCCTGAGCCTGCAACAAGGGAATCAAGGCCAACTCTGTAGCCGTCGCATAACATCCGGGATTGGCAATAAATCGCTTCCCTTTGACATCTGTAAACTCAGACAGTCCATAAATAAACTTTTTTTGAACATGGTCTTCAGCTGGCTCTTTCTGATACCATTTTTTATAAATATTCCCTGATAAACGATGATCGCCGGATAGGTCAATGACTGGAAATCCTGCTTCAACAAAGTCTTTTGACAAATCTTTAGCCACTCCACTTGACGTTGCAAAGAAAACAAAATCTGCTCGTCGCATTATTTCCTGACTGTCAAAAGCTTCTATTTTCAAGCCGCAAATCCCCTTCAAATGAGGATAAAGCTCTGACACAGGAGATTCCATATCTCGGCTGGCATGAAGGGAAACGACCTCCACCTGCGGATGTTGCAGTAAAATACGGAGGAGTTCCATTCCTGAGTAACCAGTAATTCCTACAATCGAAATTCGCATATTTTTAAAAAACCTCCGTATAAATATGCGTTTTATTTTACGTATATTTCTCCACTTTGTCAAGTATTTTTTGTATTTTTATGCAATATTTTTTGAAGATAGCATTAATGATTTGAAAGAACATGCTTGATTGCTTGCCTAAAAGTGGCTTATTTGCTTCTCATATAGAGAAGTGATGAAGCTGAGAGCACGGAAAAAGACCTACCCAAATGGATAGATCTTTTTTTCTTACAATTTACCTGCTACTGCATCCAAGAGTTCTTGGATTTTCGCTTGGTTGCTTCCTCCTGCCATGGCCATGTCTGGTTTACCACCACCACGTCCATCGACGATTGGAGCCAATTCTTTGATCAGGTTTCCTGCATGAAGGTCCTTAGTCTTGCTAGCTACAAGAACGTTCACCTTGTCACCGATTGCTGCGACAAGAACAAGCACATCAGAGTAGTCTTTTTGTTTCCAGTTATCCGCAAATGTACGAAGAGCACCTGCATCTGATACAGAAACTTGACTAGCAATGTAACGGTGTCCGTTGACTTCCTTCACATCTTTGAAGACATCGCCTGCTGCTGCAGCTGCAGCTTTTTCTTTCAACTCTGCATTTTCTTTTTGCAATTGACGGAGTTGCTCTTGAAGTCCTTCGACTTTGTGAGGTACTTCCTTGAGTTGAGGTGCTTTCAGGGTTGCTGCTACTGCTTTCAGAGCATCTTCTTGTTCGCGATAGGCTTCAAAAGCTTCCTTACCAGTCACTGCCAAGATACGGCGAGTACCTGAACCAATACCTTCTTCTTTGACAATCTTGAAGAGACCAATCTCAGAAGTATTGCCAACGTGGGTACCACCACAAAGCTCAACAGAGTAATCACCGATGGTCACAACACGAACTTCTTTACCATATTTCTCACCAAAGAGGGCCATAGCTCCCATTTCTTTAGCAGTGTCAATATCTGTCTCAACAGTTTCCACTGCAATTGCTTCCCAAATTTTCTCATTGACCTGCTGTTCAATAGCACGCAATTCTTCAGGAGTTACGGCTTGGAAGTGCGTAAAGTCAAAGCGAAGGAATTCTACTTCGTTCAGAGAACCTGCTTGAGTCGCATGGTGACCAAGGATATTGTGAAGAGCTGCATGAAGCAGGTGAGTCGCTGTGTGATTCTTCATCACACGAAGACGACGGTCAGTATCAATCGCTAAAGTGTATTCTGCATTCAAAGCAAGCGGAGCATGGACTTCAACCGTATGGAGTGGTTGTCCATTAGGTGCTTTTTGAACATCTGTCACTTTCGCTACAATGTTTCCTGCAGCATCCAAGATTTGACCGTGGTCAGCTACTTGTCCACCCATTTCAGCGTAGAATGGAGTTTCCGCAAAGATAAGAGAGGCAGTTCCTTCAGAAACAGCTTCAACTTCAGCATTGTCCGCTACGATAGCCACCAACTTAGAAGGCAATTGACTAGCATTGTAGTTGAAGACACTCTCTACTGTGATATTTTGAAGGGTTTCATTTTGCATACCCATTGAGCCACCTTTGACAGCTGATGCACGCGCACGTTCTTGCTGCTCTTTCATGGCTGCTTCAAAACCTTCACGGTCTACAGTCATACCAGCTTCTTCAGCAATTTCTTCAGTCAATTCAACTGGGAATCCATAAGTATCATAGAGTTTGAAGACATCTTGTCCAGCGATGACGCTTTGACCTTTAGTTTTCAAGTCAGCTACAATGGTTTCTGCAAAGTGTTGACCTGAGTGAAGAGTACGAGCAAATGACTCTTCCTCGCTCTTAACGATTTTCTCGATAAAGTCGCATTTTTCAAGCACTTCTGGGTAGTAGCTTTCCATGATTTTTCCAACAGTTGGAACGAGTTTGTAAAGGAAAGGCTCGTTGATGCCCAATTTTTGACCATGCATGGAAGCACGACGGAGGAGACGACGAAGGACATAACCACGACCTTCATTTCCTGGAAGAGCTCCATCTCCAATAGCAAATGAAAGGGAACGAATATGGTCAGCGATAACCTTGAAGCTCATGTTGTCGCCATCTTGGTCGTAGACCTTACCTGACAACTTCTCAACTTCACGAATGATCGGCATGAAGAGGTCTGTTTCAAAGTTTGTCTTAGCCCCTTGGATAACCGCTACCAAACGCTCCAAACCAGCGCCCGTATCAATATTTTTGTGTGGCAATTCCTTGTATTCGCTACGAGGAACAGCAGGGTCTGCGTTAAATTGTGACAAAACGATGTTCCAGATTTCAATGTAACGGTCGTTTTCGATATCTTCTGCAAGAAGACGAATGCCGATATTTTCTGGGTCAAAAGCTTCTCCGCGGTCAAAGAAAATCTCAGTATCAGGTCCAGAAGGTCCCGCACCGATTTCCCAGAAGTTGTCCTCGATTGGGATCAAGTGACTTGGATCCACTCCTACTTCAATCCAGCGATTGTAAGAATCTTTATCGTCTGGATAGTAGGTCATGTAGAGCTTGTCTTTGGGGAAGTCAAACCACTCTGGACTTGTCAAAAGCTCATAAGCCCAAGTGATGGCTTCATCACGGAAGTAATCACCAATAGAGAAGTTCCCCAACATCTCAAACATAGTATGGTGGCGAGCTGTTTTTCCGACATTTTCAATGTCGTTGGTACGGATGGCTTTTTGCGCATTGGTAATCCGTGGATTTTCAGGCTTGATAGTTCCGTCAAAATATTTCTTAAGAGTTGCCACACCTGAGTTGATCCACAAAAGAGTTGGGTCATTTACAGGAACCAAGCTGACTGATGGTTCTACAGAGTGGCCTTTGCTTGCCCAAAAGTCTAACCACATTTGACGAATTTGAGCACTTGACATTTGTTTCATTTATTTTTCTCCTTAAATCTTTTCAATATTTTTCCTATGATGATGAACTTTCCAGCATCTCGACGTAGTCAATAGCCACACAGAGGGAAATGACTAGATCTGCATAAGAGTCCTCAAGGACAGTTACAGTGTAAGTCGAGGTCAAATGGAAAATCTCTTTCTTAATCTCAGCGACAAGTTGATCACGGTCATCCAACAATTTGAAATTTAAATCCCAGATGTTGCCTTCAATTCGAAGCCCTAGTCTATCAAACTCATACTTATCACGCAAGAAGGTCAACTTCTTCCGAATGAAGAAATTCGAACCGTCACATAACTGAATATTAAAGCGAGGAAGCAAGGTGAAAATTTCTTTACTGATTTCACTGACTTGCTCCCCATGGGCGTCATAGATGGTAAAGGTCTTAGGAATTTTGAAAAAAGATCCCTCCACCTGATAGTTTATTACTCCTCTATCATCTTTGATATCGAAGCGTTCGCCTCCAAAACGAAACTTTTGTTTCACAAGAAATGTCTTCATAAACACCTCCAAAAACCAAAAGACAAGTCCATATCACGAAGGGCGAAAAACCGCGGTACCACCTTCATTCAATGAACTTGTCATTCTCATTTTATATTCAATTTTGCAGGATGAGTAGCATGATTTTTCGTCTCAGATGGCTTGCAGCACCGCCAATTCTCTGAACTAAGAACTTGAAAAATCAATTCTCACCATTTCATTATACTTGCTTATGCCTTCTTCGTCAACTTATTTTGATGAAGAAGATGAAGTATTTGTTTGGGTGTATTGAGAAAAGAGATTTTGGAAAGCAGCATCTTTAACTTTGATGTTTGCATCTTTCAATTCTTTTGCTACAACACTTTGGATGAAGCTTGTATTGTTTTGCTTAGCAGTTAAGATAACTTGCTTCAATTTGTCTTTATAATCTTCCCACTTAGAAGACTTCTCTGTCTTGCTGACCAACTTAACGATATAATAGCTTGCTTGTCCTTGATTGCTACGAACAGTTACAAGATCTGAAACTGCATTAGCTTCTAATCCAAAAGCTGCTTTTTTCACAGCATCTGGTACATTAGTAGCTGCAGAGTCAAACTTGATTTCGCCACCTTTATCTTTGGTATCGCCATCTGTTGAATTGTCTTTAGCCAACTGTGCAAAATCAGCTCCTTCAGCTTTAGCAGCTGCTAACACTTCCTTAGCCTTATCTTCACTATCTACCTTGATAATTTGCGCAGTTACCTCTGGTGTATAAGCTTCATATGCAGCTTTATAATTTTCATCAGTAAGTTCTTTTTCTGCAGCTTTTTTAACGGCGTACTCTACAAGCTTATTGGTTCTAATTTGTTCACGATAAGCATCTTCTGTCAAACCTGCTTGAGCCAAGACACGAGCAAAATTATCTCCATAAGCCTTTGAACTCTTTTCATAAGCTTCTTCGACTTCTTTATCAGTCACTTTCTTGCCGTATTGTTTTTCAAATACTTCTTTAATCGTTAAATTCAACAAAACTTGCTGAGCAGAAGGGTTGCTTTTCACTTTATCATAAAACTCAGATACTGTAATAGTATCACCCTTCATAGTAATGATGTCCTTGTCAGAACCTGATGTTTTTCCACAAGCAGCTAAGACAGCTACTGACAAAAGGGTTACTGCCCCAGCGACAATTTTTTTCTTCATTTTAATGAAAACTCCTTTGTAAAATTGTTAGACTTGAAACAATTCATTCCATTGTCTCTATTCTTGATTGAGTTACTGCGTTCTTTATTCTTTAAAAATGAAGTGCACAGCTTGGTTTACTCACTTTTCCTATTGTACCACAAATTAAATTTGATGGCTTAAATTTTTCTAAAAATTAGATAAAATCCTATAAATCTACAGCTTATTTTGATTTTCTAAGCATGAGAAGACCATCTCCCAAAGGTAACAGACTCGCAGTCAGATCAGGACTGTCCAAAGTTGCATCAAAAAGACTATGCAATCCTCGGTAAATAGCCCGTTGGCCGCGTTTAATTTCTTCAAAAGGCTTAGCAACGTCTCCGCCTTGGAAGACGTCATCAATAAGGACCAGGCCACCAGGATTGAGGCGTTTAAGGACATGAGGCAGAAAGACCACATACTTGGACTTGGCAGAGTCCATAAAGACAAGGTCGTAAGAATCCTCTAACGTCTCAAGTAAATCCACTGCATCACCTTCCAGCAGGGTAATCTGCTGGCGGCTATCATACTTAGCAAAATTAGCCTTGGCGAGCTCAATCATCTCTGGATTGCGATCAATAGTCGTAATCTGAGCTTGAGGTGCATGCTCCGCCATCAAAAGGGCAGAAAATCCAATAGCCGTACCGATTTCTAAAATCTTCTCTGGCTGGAGACTTTCGAGAAGCAGGCGAAAGTAAGCCACTGTTTCATGGGGAATCACGGGTACATTTTCGGCTTTAGCAAAATCCTCCAGCTCCTTGAGTCCACCAGCGACCGTCTGGAGACGCTGTCTCATAAAGTCTACGATTTCTTCTTTAACCACTGGCCGACGCATATTGGGATTAGAGTTTTGGTTATAAGTCTCGACCATCTTATGCTAATCCCAACTTTTCTACCAAAGCTTCAAATTCATCCAAGCGGCGTTCGAAGACTGCAAAGGCAGCATTTAGATAGTCTTCTTTTTCCATATCCACACCTGCCTTTTTAATGACATTGAGCGGATAGTCAGAGTTCCCAGCTTTGAGATAATCCAGATACTTGTCCTTGTCTTCTTGGCTACCATGGACAATCTTTTCGGCCAAGGCCGAAGCGGCCGCAAATCCTGTCGAGTATTGGAAAACATAATAATTATAGTAGAAGTGAGGAATGCGTGCCCATTCGTACTGAATCTGCGGATTGTCTTCTTTTTTCAAGCCGTAGTATTTCTCGTTTAAGTCTGCATATAGCTCATTGAGAAACTCGCTAGTCAACACTTGTCCTTCTTGGTCAGCCTTGTGGATAGCATGCTCAAATTCAGCAAACTGAGTTTGACGGAAGACCGTTCCTCTAAAGCCATCCAAAAAGTGATTAAGAATCGCAAAGCGAGTAGCATCGTCTTCTACTTCTTCCAAGAGCTTCTCTGTCAGGATATTTTCATTGGTCGTTGAAGCAATCTCAGCTAGGAAGATAGAATAGTCTCCGTAAACATAAGGCTGGGTCTCACGAGTATAGCTGGAGTGCATACTGTGGCCTGTCTCGTGCACCAAGGTAAAGAGATTGTCCAGCGTATCCTGCCAGTTGAGCAACATAAAAGCATTGGTATCATAAGAGCCACCTGAGTATGCTCCTGAGCGCTTACCTTGATTTTCATAAACATCAATCCAGCGCTCTGAGAAGGCTGTCTTCACTCGACTCAAATAATCCTCACCCAAAATTGCCAAGACTTCCTCAGACTTAGCCAAGGCTTCTTCATAAGTGAACTTGTAATCTGTTTCTGATAAAGGCGTGTACAAATCGTACATCTTCAAATCAGAAATACCCAAAATCTTTGCTCGCAAGGCAATATAACGTTGTAACAGAGGAAGGTGTTTGTCTACAGCAGAAACCAAGCTATCATAGACACTTTCCGGGATAAAGTTAGCCGATAAAGCAGCCTCACGGGCAGATGAGAACTTGCGGACTTTCGCGTTGTAATTTTGAACCTTAACATTTGTCTGCAAGGTCTTAGCATAAGTATGCTGATACTGCTCATATACACTATAAAGAGCTTCATAAGCTTCCTTACGAACTTCTCGATTTTTAGACTCTACTAGAGAAATATAGTTCCCATGTGTCAACTGGACTTCTTCGCCCTTTTCATTGTGAACCACCGGAAAAACGATATCCGCATTGTCCAAAATAGCAAAGGTTTCACTGGCAGCACCAAAGATTTCTCCAGCACCAGCCAACAACTCCTCTTCACGCTGGGTCAGGATGTGTTCCTTCTTCTGCAAAAGCTTATCAAAATAATGTTGATAGGTTTGTAGTTCAGGTTTTTCAGCCAAAAAAGCTTGGTATTGATCTTCTGTAATTTCCATGAATTCTGGCTCATAGAAAGCAAAAGTTTGGCCAAACTCACTATAAATAGTCATTCCTTTAGCTTGGTATTCCTGATATTTTGCTACACGAGTATCCTGGTCATTCTTCATGTGAGCATAGGAATAAAGTTTCTCAATACGGCGCATCAAGTCTAATTGAATTTCCGTTGTTGTCAAAAGACTTTCTGCCGAATCCAGCAGATGTCCTGCTAGATTGCTTGCATTTTTTAATTCTTCAGAAACCTGTGCAAGTTCAGTCTCAAAGGCTTCATCTGTAGGGAAAATCGTACTTAAATCCCATGTATATTTTTCTTCAATTTCATTTCTTTGTTTAGCCATAAAAAATCCTCCATTCCTTTTATTTTATCACAAATTCCTTGTTTATATAAAACTCAAGTTTGAAAATGGCTGTATATTTCATTTGATAAAGCATATTAAAAAAGTCTTTGAGGCTAATTCCTGACCAAGAAAAAAATAGACAACTGGGCTACACCAACTTTCAGCAAGACTGATCTAAACTTGCGTAAAAGGCTGGTGGGTAGACAATCTGGTACCTTTTATTTGGAGAATGTTGATAATAGCGCTGAAAGTTTTCATAATAAGCAGATAGGTCTTGGGAAATCTGACACAAGGGCTGGTCTGAACGAATCGGGCGTACCTGCGGATAAAATTCTTCTCTGGACATGGTTAAAAGATTTTTTTCTTTTTGATAATAGCTGGCCTGTATTTTCATCCACTTGGGATTTCGATAATAGAGTTGCTGTCGGATATAGTGACAAATATCAGGATCTGACTTCACTAAGAAACTACACATTTCCTGCTTGCTATAAGGCAGGCGTAAGATATCTAATAATTCTCCTTTTTCAAAAGGAAATTCTTTTTCTTTATACTGGAGTCCCCCATGAAGGTCTTCATGAATCAAATACTTCAGCCTTAGTGTCTTTCTTTCCTCGTCCAGTTCCCAGATATAAAAACCCATGTTTTGACTGAAATATAGGAATTGCTTCTGCAAAGGTGTCAGAGTTTGCCTGAGCCAGAGTTTCTTTCCCAAGAGCCAGAGGACTTGATAGCCAGCTTGTCGATATCTATGACTCCGCTCCCAAAGTCTATCTTGAGAAAGACTGCTACACTGAACTTCTAAAGCAAGACGCTCATCAACTAAGACATCCGCTACCTGCTGCAAGTCTGGCAAAAACACTTCGACATCTACTCTTGTCGTTTGATTGGCCCAACGAAAAAGTGTAGCCTTAAGGTTTAGATGTTCTCTACTTTCATTTTCGACACTATAATGGCAGTCGGATAAACGAATATGTGCAAAATGAGGCTGCATGATCTTCCCCTTTTTCAAACGGACAGGCCCTCCACACCCTGGGCAAAAATAATCTCCTTTTGAAACGGATGACTCCTTTAATAAATGAAGCACTTTTCCGTCCTTATCACGCGCTGAAAACATGAGCACCTCCTAAAACATTTACCTTCTTTATTCGTAAAAGAAAAGAGAAACTTGTTATTATCAAGTTTCTCTTTTTCTATATCACTGCGCTTATTAAAGACTTGCTCCTTGTTCTTCTTTGAGAAGCTTCTTGTCATAAGCACGGATGAATGGATAGTAGACTAAGAAGGCGGCTAGAGCACAGACAAGGGCTACTATTACCGCTTTTAGGTCACCTGTTCCCAAGAAGGCTCCTATTCCGACAGGAGTTGGCCAAGGAACTTGCGCAAAGACTGCCTTAATCAAGTTTAGCTCCATCGCTAAATAGTAGATGGTCGCTGAGGTCATAGGCGCCAAAATAAATGGTACGGCTAGTGTAGGGTTGTAGATGATAGGAATACCAAAAATAAGAGGTTCGTTGATGTTAAAGATACCGGGAACGATTGAAGCCTTACCAATAGCGCTTAATTGCTCAGATTTGGCACGAGTTGCAAGCCAGATACATAGACCTAGAGTCGCACCAGAACCACCTGCAATAACAAACATATTAGAAAACTCGCCGGCTACAATGAAACGGGTTCCCTCTGATGCATTACTTGCCATATTTGCAAGGGCAATTGGACTAACAAAGGCAAAGATAATGTTTGCACCGTGAATCCCAACAATCCATAGCAATTGGGTCAAGAAATAGATAATCATCAAACCAATCCAGGAATTGGTTAAGTGAGTTACAAAGCTAAAAGGAATCGCAATTACTTTGAAGATGTCTGTCCCCATCATCACTAGAGCTCCGTTGATGAAAAGAACTGTAAAGGCAATAACAAAACCAGGAATCAAAGCAGAGAAACCACGAGACACACCTTCTGGAACAGCTTCAGGCATCTTGATGACCCAGTTTTTCTTGAGACAGAGGCGGTAGAGCTGAACGGTTACTACTGCCATGATAATTGCTGTGAAAATACCTGTTGTGCCAAAACGAGTCACTCCATTACTAATTGCCCAACCATCAGCAATAACAGCACCTTTTTTGAGACTAGTCACTGCTGTCATAGCACCTTTTTCAAAGACAATTTGAGGAATGGTCATGATGAAAGCAAAGAGTGACAACATTGCTCCGTTGAGCGGATTCATGTTTAGACCTTCTTCTTCGGCATAAATTTTTGTCAATTCATAGCCCATAGCTAGAACGAAATAAAGTGATAAGACACCCATTGTTGCATAATAGGCAATCATGTAGAGCGATTGGAACTTATCAAATGAAGCTGCAAAAATATCTGCAACGATTGGCCAGAATGAGAAGGATTGTGGCAGCACACTAAATACTAAAAACATTGAGCCAACAATGGTAAATGGTACTGCCCCCATACCTGCAGCTGTGATCGCCCGCACTATTTTGTACTGAGCAATTTTCCCCATTGGTCCCATGAGATATTTCTCTAAGAAACCAAATAGTCCTCCTTGTTGTTCCATAACGAAACCTCCTTATATTTTTACATTATTTTTTCTAATTGCTGAAGTCTTAACAAAGCTCGATCTCGACCTTCCAAAATTAATCTTATTCTATGAAGACTAAAAAGACTAATCAACAGGCCTAACCCCAGTACGAAAGCAATGAACATCTTGCTATTTAGCTTAGCAGTGAAGATAGGAAAGATGATTGAGATTTGATCAGTGCATAATACAAGAGCGATCAATAGAATTTGAACGATCGATTGTAAATTGAAAAACAATCTTGTTTTAGTCAAATAAACTTCTTTTGTGCCATACATTTTAAACTGCTCAGCTATTGCTAATACAGCAAAAAACAGCAAAATGATCGGCATGACTACATATAAAGTCCAGTTAAAGAGCTGGACAAGCAACCAGTACAAATTTCCAAAAAACATAGCTGCTAAAGAATATCTTAGCATCAAATAACGGTTGAAATAAGTCGATTTCAGGCTATTTTCTTTCCGTTTTTGCTCTTGTGTTTGCATGTTTCGCTCCCCTTCATTCAGTTTATCTCATTGTTCAATCTTACGATACAGATTCAGCATCTCAAGAGCTACTTCCCGAAGCGTCATGGTTGTCATAAGGTGGTCTTGAGCATGAACCATAATAATTTCCATCTTCATCTCAATTCCACTTGCATAATCCTGCAGTAACTTTGTCTGAGCTCGATGGGCTTCTACTAATTCTGTATTAGCTAGCTCTAATTTTTCCTCTGCTTCAGCATAATGACCCTCACGCATTTCCGAAAATGCTTCATGGACAGTCGCTCTAGCATTGCCACTATTCAAAATAATTTCAAAAGCAGCCACTTGTAGCTCTTCTTGATTCATAAAAAGCCTCCTTTACCTTATCGAATTCTGAGAAATAGTTTTTTAAAGTCTGTGAAAGTTTGACAGTTGATCATCTGTTTTTGTAGCTCTTCTTGCTCAAGCAAGAGGATAATTTTGGAAGTCAAATCAGCCAATTCTTCGTTACCAAAAATGGAAGGTGAAGGCAGAAATACCAATTTTATCTTTGGATACTCTGGAGACCAGACTACTCCTTCAGGTATGAGCGCAACTCCAATCTTATGGCCATTTGCATAAGCTTTGATTGGATGGGGAACAGCAACAGTGTCAGAAAAAACAATCGAACTCATCATTTCCCTTTGCTCAATCAAGTCCTTCATTTTAGGTACAAATTGTTCATCTTCACCCTGGGACATTCTTTGCAAAAGGCTATCTATTACTTGACCTTTACTGACATCATGAAGTACAGCAAAACATTCAGGTGAGAAATATCCATCGAATATTCTCTCTTGATCTGAGTTAACTACATCAGTTTCTTGTCCTAACCCGTATTTTTTTATCGGTTTTAAAAGAGAAATTTTATGTCTGATTTCCCTAATTTCATCCGAATTAAGAAAAATACTGACAGTAAAAACCGGAATATTAAAGACCAGGTTTGATAGATCTATAGAAGATATGATAAAATCAATATCCTTCAAACATTCATCATTTATTTCATAGTAACCAATCACATCAACAATACGAACTAGATTGCCCAACTCATTATCGATTCGATGTTTAAGCATTTGGGCTGAACCATAGCCAGTTGCGCAGATGACTAGTATATTAAACTTTTGTTTCTCTTTCAGGCGCTCCAAAGAAGTCATAAAATGTAGAGCTACATAAGCCACTTCATCGTCAGACAATTTTTCGTTAGCAAATATCGGCATAGCCGATAAAATATTGCCCGTCATTTCTAAGATTCCCGCATACTGATTTTGGATTTCTGCCAAAAGAGGATTATCCATTTTGACATGATTTTTCAGCCGAACAAAGAGGGTAGACAAATGAGCAACCAAACCTTCTATCAATTGAAAATCATTCTTAAAAGGGTATTTATGAGTAAAATTATTTTGCTCTAGAACCGATAATAATTGTTTTCTGATTTGCTGAGCGACATCCTCATTCTCACACTTGTTCGTTGGAACATTTCCCTTTGAAACCAAGTGTAGAGTTATATAATCCACTTCTTCTTTTGGAAATTCGAGTCCTGTTGAATGATAGACGCGTTTTAAGATTTTCTCTGCAATTTCGCCTTCTTCCCTATATTCATCCATTGGCCAACTATCTAACTGCTTAATATGAAAGCCTTCTCCAATTCTTTTGAGAGAAAGAGCTATATGAATGACTAAGTTTTGAATGACAAAATCAGAGAGTTTTAACCGACCTTCCCGGCATTCATCAAGGACGATAATCGTTAATTCTTCAAGACTAATTGGTCTACCAGAAACCTCTATCTTGATATAATTATGAAGAATTTGGAAAAATTTGTCATGAAAGAAAAAATCAATAATAAACCGTCTAATATTACGCTCATCTCCTGTGACGTAGACACCACGATTAGGCTTACTTTCGATTTGTAAGTCATACTTGGATAAATCATGTCGAATCTTTTTAAAATCAGAAGACAAGGTAGAACGACTAACATATAATTCGTCAGCTAAATCATCGAAATAAATGGATTCCTGCTCAAAGAGGAGCTTATTTAGGATATAATTATAGCGATCATCGATACCTTCAATAGCCTCTGTTGACGCTTCTCCCAATACTTCTTTTTGAAGAAATTTTTGGTATACGTCTTTATTATCAATAACGAATCGATAGCCATGCCCCTGCTTGGCAATAATTTTCCAGCCTGTTTGACTAGTAGGCATCCCGATTAAACTTTTGAGGTAGTTTCTAACAGTTCTATCGGAACAGGTTAAGTGTGTTGCCAATTCCATACTAGTTATGTATTGGTCAGCATTATCCATCAAATACTGTAGAATTATTTTTTCCTTTTGATGCAAAACACTTATCCTCCTTCCTTACAAAATCAGTTGTCACTACCTCTAGTTTACCACTTAAATATTTTCTTTAATCAAGTTAGCCATTTTTTCGATCCCCATAGGAATTGGGATATAAGCTTGAGGAGGAATTTGAACGATTGGTTTTCCTACTTTAGCGGCAGCATCTTCAAACTGTTTATAGTACATTTTAGTTTGCGGGCTAATTAAATAAAGATCAAAGTTTGCATCTGCAATAGCTTTACCACCTTCAGTCGCGCTAATGGCATCTACTTCAACATCTTCTCCTTTTGCTTTCAAAAACTCTGTTGTTTTCTTTGCCATTAGTGATGAAGACATCCCTGCTGCACAGATAATTAATGCTTTTGCCATGATTATTCTCCTTTTTAAAATTTTTATTTGTTAACTCAATTATATATGAAAACGCTACCAATCTCCATTTAGCCTTTTTCCGTATCGAAACGGAAATGGTTTCTAAAGAGCTACTTATACCTTATTTTATAGACTAAAATTATTCCTGAAAGAATAAAAGAAACACTATTAGCTAAAATGAGCGGTAAATCCTGAATGACTAGGCCATGTGCTAACCATAAGGCGATTCCTAGAACTTGCATCAGATACATACCAAGCGCTATAGATTCGGTATCTTTCGTTTTGATGACCTTAATGACCTGTGGCAAAAAGGCGAAGGTTGTTAAAACTGCTGCAATACTTCCAATCATGTTTTTCTCCTAATTTTTCCAAAAAAAGAGGCGGAAAACAGCACACTTACCATCTCCTCCTCTATATTTTGTGGTAATTTTATAGCTTACTAAAGATTAGCTCCATTTGATGCAATGACTTCCTTATACCAGTTAAAGGACTTCTTCGGTGAGCGTTCATAGGTTCCCTTGCCATCATCATCCTTGTCAACATAGATAAAGCCGTAGCGTTTGCGCATTTCACCCGTACCTGCTGACACTAGGTCAATACAGCCCCAAGGCGTGTAGCCCATGAGATCCACACCGTCTTCTACTACGGCCTTTTTCATCTCGCGAATATGGGCGCCCAGATAGTCAATTCGGTAATCATCGTGAACCATACCATCCTCTTCCACCTGGTCAATAGCTCCAAAGCCATTTTCTACAATGAAAAGCGGTAGATGATAATGGTCTGTAAACCAATTGAGAGCATAACGCAGTCCTTCTGGGTCAATCTGCCATTCCCATTCAGAAGCCTTGACAAAGTTATTTTTAACCAAGTCTTCAGTCTCTATATAGTCGAAGTAAGGGTTATTCTCCCGATGGGAGTCAATAGCAAAGGACATGTAGTAGCTAAAGCCAATATAGTCAACAGTGCCCGCCAGCAAGTCTTCCTGATCCTGCTCGCTGAAGTCTACCTTAATTCCCTTTCTTTCCCAGTATTTGAGAATATGCTCAGGATATCGACCAAAGACATGCACATCTGTAAAGTAATAACGCTTCTGCATAGCTTTCATAGCCATGAGAATATCCTTGGGATTGCAAGTAGCCGGATAAATAGGACACATGGCAATCATACAACCGATTTGGAAGTCAGGATTGATTTCGTGACCAAGCTTAACTGCACGCGCCGAAGCCACTAACTCATAGTGAGCAGCCTGATACATGATTGCTTCGCGATCATCGCCTTCCTTGTAGACAATCCCAGAGTTGGTGAAAGGAGCAAAATCCTCCTGATAATTAGCTTGGTTATTGATTTCATTGAAAGTCATCCAGTATTTGACTTTATCCTTATAACGCTCAAAAACAACTTCTGTAAAACGGACAAATAAGTCAATCACCTGACGGTTTTTCCAACCTCCATACTCGGTTACTAGATGATAAGGCATTTCAAAGTGAGACAAAGTGATAACAGGCTCAATACCATACTTGAGGCATTCATCAAAAAGGTCGTCATAAAATTGCAGGCCAGCTTCATTGGGTTCCGTTTCATCCCCCTTAGGGAAAATCCGCGTCCAGGCAATGGAAGTCCGAAAACACTTGAAGCCCATCTCTGCAAAAAGAGCAATATCTCCCTTGTAACGATGATAAAAATCAATGGCCTCATGGTTAGGATAGTACTTGCCTTCTAGGACGCCCGGCGTTATTTCCCGAGGAACACCATGACGAGCCGCGGTCATAACATCAGCCACGCTGATTCCCTTCCCACCTTCTTTCCAGCCGCCTTCTAATTGGTGAGCAGCTACAGCTCCACCCCAGAGAAATCCATCTTTAAATGTTGACATTTTGCATTTCCTCCTAGTTTTTACTAATTCCATTATAGGAAAAGAAAGCGCTATTTTGAATAGCAAGATTTTCCATATCGAAACGGAAAAAAGCTTTTATTTTATCCTTTAAAAAATAGAACAAAAATTTGACAGCGTTTTCAGGAAGTGCTATAATGCTCTCAACATAAATAGACTAAAGGAAAGGTGGTTTAAATTTATGTCTTTCTTAACATTTTTATTTAGTTTTTTAGGCATGGTCATTCTGATACCTGCTATTTGTTACGGATTTTTTAAGCTATCCATTCTCTTAAAAAGCAATATACTATCGCGGGGAAATACCTACTATACTCTGATTCGATTTGAGCATTTGGACAGCATTCCTCCCTTACTAGACAACCCAAATTTCCTTAAAACTGGTAAATGGGAATACTTTCCTGAAGCTAATTACTTTAAAGGATTCTCAAAACTCTCAGACAGAGAGCTTCAAAACTGGATTGAAAAGGAATATCATCTGAATCCTGGTCAAGTGCTTGTAACTGTACCAGAAACAATGAAAGTTGCTTCTGCCGCAATCAGATTCTAAACATTAAGAATATAAAAAGGAGACCAGGATAAATCCCATCTCCTTTTTTTATGAAAACAACTTCTGGCCTTCTTTTTCAGGCACCTTTAAAAACCAAGCTAAAACTATTACCAAGACCATTAAACCTGCTAGAAAGAAACTCATCATCTCATATCCCGCCGCATCAATAACAGCCCCAGCAAAATGCTGAATAAAAATGGAGCCAAGGCTTCTAACCGTCTGTACTAGGGCAATAGCAGTCACTAGGTACTTAGAATCCACAATGTCTGAAACAATCTTTAAGGTGACCATAATGAGAAGCATACCTGAAACATGCTTAGATGCCAGGGTCAAAATGATTTTAGAGGCTAGCCCTAGATTGAGGCCATAAATTGTGTATTGGACTAACATAATCAGTAAAGGACACAATAAGAGCTTTTTAGCAGATAATTTATCCATAAAAATATAAGAATAAAAGATCAGTGGTGACTCACAGATAACAGAAATCGATACAACTGTTGAGGCCATTCCAACACTCAGACCGCTATGTTGCAACATGGCAGGAATATAAGTATGACCTGCATTTCCAACTCCTGAATAAAGAGCAACAATCAGTAAATAGTAGAGATAGGTTTTATTGGTCAAAATCTGATTGATATAAGAGTCTTTCTTGGTTTTGGGGACTTCATCTGATTTGGGGGATTCAGAGCGGATTTTAATGGAAAGGACACCGACAATTGTAATGATCATTGCTCCGATGAAAGCAATAAAAATAGCCATAGGAGAAACATATTGGTACAGTACACCAGCCAGTTGAGAACCTAAAGCATAGCCAATCGTTCCCCAGATTCGAATTTTTCCATAAGTATAGGGACTACGCGCAGCAAGTACATCCATAACTGGATTGACACCATTAATCAGCATAACCACCAAACTGTATCCAATAGTTAAGCCCAACAAATCTCTAGCTTGCATAAAATAGATTGCAATAAAGATAATGGCTCCAAAGCTAAACAGGGTCACCTTCTTGATACTCAAGCGGTCATTCAAAATTCCCATAACCGGTTGGGCCAGCATTGAAGCAAAAAAAGCGACCGATACGACTACGGATGTCTGACCAGCTGAGAAGCCCAAACCCAGCATATAGACCGAAATCAAGCTTGAAAACAAGGCAAAGGATAAAAAATAAAAAGTATAAACCAGGACATAAGCTAGATAGCTATTATAAAACTTTTTAAACATCGTTCTCTCATTCTTTACTAATATTAAATCTTATTAAAAAAACATTGGAGTGTATTTCTAACATTACAAAAGGGCTGGGAAATCCCAGCCACTATACATTATCGCCCATTTCGACGCGAATAATTCTGAGGATCATCTTCCAGGTTATCGCGTCCAGCAAGAGGTCGATTCCGTTTTTTTCTTCGACCAGATTCAAGAAAAACAATCGCAAAAAGTACCAAGACTGGAACTAATAAAAGCAATTTGGGATCTAATAAAAGTCCAGATTTTGCCTTATTTGAAGAATTTGCCCCTTGATCATTTTTAGAATCCATAACTGGTGAGTCTCCATCGTCAGCCAGTTCGACTTTCATTCCATCGCTAATTAATGTAGACAGGGTTAAAAGTCCATTATCAACTTCCAAAACGCCATCCTTCACAACTAGCTTTGGATTTGTTCCTTTTTTGACAGTCCCATAAAAATCTTTTTCAAGTTTATAGGTTTTTCCATCAATTTTGTGCTCTCCTGCAGTCAGGAGTTTCTTATATTCGTAATCTGCGTAGGCTTTTTCAATCAAAGCATTTCCAAACGGATGACGATAGTACTCACCATCCTGATCAGACCAATCTCCTACCCCCATAATCACACTGATAATACGTTGTTCACCACGTTTAACAGTTGCAATATAGTTGAAGGCTCCTCTAGGACTGGAACCTGTTTTTAAGCCATCTACTCCTTCCAATCCATACTTGGCTCCTGGAACTGAGTAATTGTAAGTCTCAAAAGTTTCTTCATAAGGTGTTCCTTTTTTGACAGTAACTACTGGCTTGTTTGTGTATTTTAGAATACCAGGATATTTCTTAACAAAATTATAAGCAAGGATCGCTAGATCACGAGCTGTTGTCTGGTTGGCCGCATTATTATCATATCGTTGAGGAGTGTAGAAGCCTTTAAAGGATGAAGCCGCTGCTCCACTCGCATTATACCAATGTGTGTTGGTCATGCCAAGTTCTTTAGCCTTACTATTCATTTGGTCCAAAAAAGCGTCTGGATCATTATTAGATAAGTAATTTGCGATCATAACTGTCGTTGCATTAGAAGAAGGAACGACTGTCATAGTAATCAACTCAGATATTGTATAATCTACACCCGCTACAATTTTGTTATTGGAAATTTCATAAATTCCAGCAATATTCTGGTCTGTCTGGCTAGCTTTGATGATGGTATCTTCTGAAAGCTTTCCTTGCCCCATAGCCTCAAACAAAAGATAAAGCGTCATCAATTTACTCATACTCGCTGGATCTCGAACTTCATCAATGTTATCCTGCCAAAGGACATCTCCCGTGTTCCCATCTATAATCAGTGAAGATCTGGGACGATTGATATCTTTTACATCTGGATAGGCTTTCCGAGTAATATCCATCAGCTCATCTGCACTAACTGTAGCTGCCCCAAATAATAATGTTACCAAGCAAACAAGTGCTATCCATTTCTTCTTCACCAGAAGCCTCCTAATTTTTCATCGTTACTAATTAGTATATCATATTTCCCAAACAAAATAGAAAATATTTTAGAAAATACATCTGAAAAGTAGATATATTTTTTCAAAAAAATCCCACCTGATAAACAGGCAGGAAATTTTAGTTATCTAATAGGCTAAGTGCTTCAGCATCTGCAATAATCGTAACATCCTCATGGCCCTGCAGTACGCTGGCTGGCAACTCCTCAGTAACAGGTCCTGCTACTGTTCCAGCAATTGCCTGAGCTTTTCCTTTCCCATAAGCAAACAAGACAATTGACTTGGCAGCCATAATATTTGCAATCCCCATGGAAATTGCCTGAGTCGGAACTTGGTCGATTGTTTCAAAGAAACGAGCATTTGCTTCGATTGTGGACGGAGTCAAATCAACCAGGTGGGTTTGACTCTCAAAACTTGTTCCTGGCTCATTAAAACCGATGTGACCATTAGTTCCAATTCCTAAAATTTGGAAATCTACTGGATTCTCCGCTAAAATTCTGTTATAAGCTGCTGTCTCCTCTTCAGCATCCTCAGCTTTGCCATTTGGTAAAAAACTCTTTTTAAAAGGTTTATGAGAAAAAAGGTTTTCTTTCATAAAGTAATGGTAAGATTGGGGATCATCAGCCTCTAAGCCAACATACTCATCCAGATTTACACTGACTAAATCAGAGAGATCAATATCGCTTTCAATTAATTCCTTATAGAAACTAAGCGGACTACTACCAGTAGCTAAACCAAGTGTTTTAGCGCCTTCTGCTAGCTTGCTTCTTAAGATTTCTACTGCTACTTTCCCGCCTTCATTTTGGTCAGCTACTTGAATAATTTTCATCAGAATCCTCCTGAACTTTTCTCTAATATTATTATATGGTATAGACCAATTTTTGTCAAGATAGAAATTTCCATATTTTAAATTTTGCCAGCAAAGAAAGATAAAATCGTGATATAATATAAGAATGTTACTGTATTTATTACTTTTATTTTTACTGGGTGTTGTCTTTCTCGTACTCAGCCTATTTTTTAGAGCCATCAAAACATTAAGAATGATAGCTCTTTGTATTGGAATTTTACTAACTAGCCTTCCAATTTTATGTTGTGCTTACTTTTTATGGATTATATGGACTGTTTAAGGAGAAATAATGAACACTGCCGATTTTGACTTTCACTTACCAGAGGAGCTTATTGCCCAAACTCCTCTTGAAAAGCGCGATGCCTCTCGTTTATTGGTTGTAGACCGATCAAGTGGAGAATTTTCTGACCAGCATTTTGACTCAATTATTGATCAACTCCAGCCTGGCGACGCCCTTGTCATGAATAACACTCGGGTCCTGCCTGCTCGTCTCTACGGTGAGAAACCTGGAACTGGCGGTCACGTTGAACTCTTACTTTTAAAGAATACTGAAGGAGATCAATGGGAGGTCTTAGCAAAACCAGCTAAACGTTTGAAAGTTGGTGCTCAAGTTTCCTTTGGGGATGGTCGACTGACAGCTACGGTTGTGGATGAACTAGAACACGGGGGACGGATTGTCCGCTTTGACTATCAAGGGATCTTCTTAGAAGTGCTAGAGAGCTTGGGTGAAATGCCTCTGCCTCCTTATATTCATGAAAAATTAGCAGATCGCGAACGCTACCAAACTGTCTACGCTAAAGAGAATGGCTCTGCTGCTGCCCCAACAGCTGGACTTCATTTCACCAAAGAACTGCTTGCACAAATTGAAGCCAAGGGAGTTAAGTTGGTTTATCTGACCCTTCACGTTGGACTTGGCACCTTCCGACCAGTTTCTGTTGACAATCTAGATGACCACGAAATGCATTCTGAGTTTTACACTTTGTCTGAAGAAGCTGCCGCTACCCTCCGTGAGGTTAAGGCAAATGGTCACCGTGTTATCGCCGTCGGAACAACTTCAATCCGAACTCTAGAAACCATCGGAAATAAGTTCCAAGGCGACATTCAAGCTGATTCTGGGTGGACCAATATTTTTATCAAACCAGGCTATCAGTGGCAAATTGTCGACGCCTTTTCGACCAATTTCCACTTACCAAAGTCGACTTTAGTTATGCTAGTCTCAGCCTTTGCTGGACGAGACCTAACCTTAAAGGCTTACGAACACGCTATTGCTGAGCGTTACCGCTTCTTCAGCTTTGGAGACGCTATGTTTATCAAATAGTAGGTAATTTTATGAACAAAATAGAAAGTAGACATCGTTTAATTCGTTCCCTGATTATGGAAAAAAAAGTCCATACTCAACAAGAACTTCAGGAACTCCTTGAAGCCAACGGCGTTATTGTTACCCAATCAACCTTGTCTCGTGATATGAAGGCCCTCAACCTGGTCAAGGTCACTGAAAACAATATCTCTTACTATGTTATAAACAGCATTGCTCCTTCCCGCTGGGAGAAGCGCCTGCGTTTTTATATGGAAGATGCCCTCATCATGCTACGGCCCGTTCAGAATCAAGTGGTCATGAAAACTCTACCCGGCCTAGCCCAGTCTTTTGGAGCGATTCTGGATGCACTGGAATTACCTCAAATTGTTGCAACTGTCTGTGGAGATGATGTCTGTTTGATCATCTGCGAAGACAATTCATCTGCCATTGAATGTTTTGATAAGCTTAAAGAATTTGCCCCACCATTTTTCTTTAGTAAATAAGCAAAAGGAGTTGAAAATTTCAACTCCTTTTTATTTTTATTCTCCAGCCAAACGGAAGATCGTTTCCGCATAGATATCCATCGCTCGGTAAAGATCATCTAGTTTAGCTCGTTCATTAGCCTGATGTTCCGTCTGCTCAGCACCAGGGAAAAGAGCACCAAAGGCAACACAGTTTGGCATAGTACGAGCAAAGGTTGCTCCACCCGATGACATAGCTGGACTATCATCACCAGTTTTTTCTTGATAAATACTCATCAAAGTACTGACCAACTCGCTATCTTTTGGTACATATAAAGGCGCTAGATAATCAAACTCCTCATAAACCAAGCGATAATCAGATGCCTTGTCGGTCAATGTTTGAACTAATTTTTCTTTGTCTGCTAAAACAGGAATTCGAATATCAATTCGGATTTCTGATTTTTCGGAACTGACTGTCAATCCGGCAATATTAAAAGATAAACTTCCGGATGGTTCATCTGAAACGGGACCAAATAAGTGGGCTCCTGTTGCATCTTCTCCTACCGCTTCAGCAATAAAAGCTAAAGCAGGATGGGGAGCAAGAACTTGGAGTACCTTAGCCAGTCGAACAATTGCATTGACTCCCTCAGCAGCATCTTTAGCATGTTTTGGAACACCAAGAACCGTCACCTGATTAGCCGATACTTCGTAATCAAAGCCTGTCGCTCTTAGACCCGCAATTACTTTCTCTAAGAAAGGACCCTGGTAACTAGCTTTAGCTGGTACAACATTAAAAGCATCCCCAGCTTCAAGTTTGATAAAATCGGACCCGGGTCCATGCAACTTGACCTGTAAAAGCCCCTTTTCAGCATAGGTCAATGGGAAGGATGAATCAGGAGCGAAACCAAGAGTCGCCCTTTCTTCCAATTCATTGTATCTACCCATGCAACGCCAGAGTGTCTCCTCATCTGTCCCGAAAATAAAACGCACTCGTTTTTTAAAGCGAACACCACTATTTAGCAATGCTTTAACAGCATACAAAGCTGCCATTGACGGTCCTTTATCATCCTGAACACCGCGTCCAAAGAGATAGCCATCTTTTTCAGTTGCCACAAACGGCGGTGTTTGCCAATCTGCTTCTTCACCTGATGGAACAACATCCAAATGACAGAGAACGGCCAGGAGTTCTTCTCCCTGACCGATTTCTGCATATCCATAATAACCTTTAGGATCGAGATAGGTTGTAAAGCCTATTCCTCGACATATTTCTAAAGTTTTTTCTAGGACATCTTGAATAGCTTGTCCAAAAGGTGTTCCATTTTCATTTTCATTAAGAACAGATGGGTAGGAAATAAGAGTTTTCAAAGATTCGAGAAATTCTTTTTTTACTTGTTCTGTTAGATAATTTTTCATGGAAGCACCTCACATCTCTTAACCAATAGCTGGAATGAAGGTACCCAAGAGAAGCAACAAAATGCTGACAACGATAATGGCTACAATCAATTTACCAATGAATTTCCACCAAGTACCAAGGCTGATACGGCCAAGAGCAAGAGCTCCCATAACGATACCTGAAGTTGGTGCTACCAAGTTAAGAACACCTGAAGCTGATTGGTAAGCAGTGATAATCAAGCTTCCTTTCACATTGACAAACTCTCCTAGAGGTGCCATGATACCCATTGTTGCGCTGGCAAGACCAGATGAAGATGGGATTAAGAATGACATTGGCAAGTAGAAAATGTAAGTCAAGATAATGAATAGTTGAGATGACAAACCTTTAAGTCCTTGTTCACCCCAGTGAAGGATAGTCGCAGTAATCATACCATCGTTCATGATAACTTGGATACCACGCGCGATCGCTACGATAAGGGCAACACTGAGCAAATCTGCAGCACCATTCATGAAGGCTGAGATAATCTTGTCTTCTTTAAGACCATAAACGATACCAATCAAGATACCCATAAAGGCAAAGAGCATTGCGCCTTCTGGGAAGTACCAAGTACCTAAAGCCCCAGTTGAAGAACCAATAATTTTACCAATTACAGGAAGTCCTGTTAACCAAGAATTAAAGTTTTCAAAAAGATCGATATGAAGGTCTGTCCAAGGGATAAAGCTGGCAACCATGATAACAAATGTTGCAATGAAGAGATATAAAACATGTTTTTGTTTCTTACTCAAGACAGAAGGTGCATCATCGTTATCCGTTACATTGAAGTGTTTCAAATCTTCTTCTCTTTGGCTATATACCAAAGATTTGGTAGGATCTTTTTGAATCTTATCTGCATAACGATAAACAAAGTAAGTGCTCATTGCAACCATTACAAACCAGAAGATAAGACGTAGCACAATACCATCTGCTGTCGGCACGCCTGCTGTATCCGAAGCGATAACTGTTGCAAATGGATTTAGAGTGGATGCCAAACATCCAATTTGAGATCCAAGTAAGATAATGGCTACGGCTGTAATACTATCAAAACCAACCGCCATCATAACAGGAACAAGAAGTGGGTAGAAAGCCATAGTTTCTTCACCCATACCATAAGTTGTACCACCAAGGGCAAACAAAGGCATAAGGATGACAATCAACATTTTTTCACGGCCTTTGTATTTCTTCACGATAGAAGCAATCCCTACATCTAAGGTTCCAGTTTCATTAACAACACCAAGGAAACCACCTACCATCAGGATAAAGAAGGAAACGTCAATCGCTGCCTTTGTAGGTTCGTGTCCAAGCATCGCACGAATCGGTGCCATGAGAACATCCCAAATCCCTTGAGGGTTAGAAGCAACCTGTTTATATGTTCCAGCAATCAGGTTTCCTTCTTTGTTGACATCATACTGACCAGCCGGAATAATCCAAGTTAGTGCTGCCATAACAGCAATGATAATAATCAACACGGTATAGGAAGAAGGCATCCTAAACCCTTTTTTTGTTTCTTCACTCATTGTTTTCTCCTCCTAAAATCTAACAAAGTGCAAAAAACCAAGCTCTCTTCTTGAATAAATATCCAAGAAAATGTTTATTTATCACCAATATTTTATCATATTGACATGGAAATTACTAGAGTTTTTTAGAGCAAATCTTTTAAACTAGTCTATAGTTCAAAATTGATTTCAGTCTTTTTGAATAATTGTTCCGCTTTCAGACTCAATCAAAGCACCCAGATTTTCTAGTGAAGTAATAACCGCTTTACCCTCTGGACGACCGTTAACAAAGGCAATAGCTGCTTCAACTTTTGGAAGCATACTTCCTGGAGCAAATTGATCTTGTTTGATATATTCTTCCAACTGAGCAACATTCACATGTTCTAATTTTTCTTGATCAGGTTTATTGTAATTTACAAAGACATAGTCTACTCCTGTCAACACGATGAAGAGGTCAGCTTCAACTAACTCAGCCAAACGTTGAGATGCAAAGTCTTTATCGATAACAGCTTCAACTCCTGAAAGATGACCGTTGTCTTCCTTAATGACAGGAATACCGCCACCACCAGCAGCTACCACCACTTGGCCATCATTTAAAAGAGTACGAATGGTGTCAATTTCCTTAATGTCAACCGGTTTTGGTGAAGCAACGACTTTACGCCAACCACGTCCAGCGTCTTCTTTGAAAGTTGCTCCGCTCTTTTCAGCTTCTGCTTTTGCTTCTTCTTCTGAATAGAAAGGACCGATTGGTTTGCTAAGGTTAACAAAAGCTGGGTCGTTCTTATCTACAACTACTTGTGTTACAACTGAAGCAACGTTTTTGTTAATTCCTTCATCCAAGAGAGCATTTTGCAAAGCATTTTGCAACCAGAAGCCGATACTTCCTTCTGTCATGGCTACGAGAGAGTCGAGTGGAAAAGCAGGATTCTTTTCAGAGTCGGCTGCTAAATGTTGCAACAAGAGATTTCCTACTTGAGGACCATTCCCGTGAGTAATGATGAGGTCATCTCCATTTTTAATCAGTTTCACTAAATGCTTAGCAGTTTCTACCAGGGCTTCCTGCTGTGCTTTTGCTGATGGATCAGATGAAAGGATGGCATTTCCTCCCAAGGCTACTACGATTTTACGATTTGCCATATAATTCTCCTTCAACGCAAGGTAAATGCGTTTTAATTTTGATTATAATAATGTCCTCCAGTTTGTTTTTCAATTTAGAAAGATAAACTGTTTGACTATTAAAAATGAGGGCGGACTAAAGCTATTAGTCGCAGCCCTCATAGCTGTTGGTATTACAGTTTAATTGTTTCTAAGGTTATACTTTTGGAATGTAAAGATTACCTAAGGTTGCAGCCATAACTGCTTTAATTGTATGCATACGGTTTTCTGCTTGGTCGAAATGACGAGCATATTTACTGCGGAATACTTCGTCAGTTACTTCCATTTCTTCTACGCCAAATTTTTCAGCAACATCCTTACCATAAACAGTATTTGTGTCGTGGAAAGCAGGCAAGCAGTGCAAGAAGATCAAGTCTTCGTTATCAGCTTTCTTAACCAAATCCATGTTTACTTGGTATGGTTTCAAAAGAGCGACACGTTCTGCAAATTTGTCTTCTTCACCCATTGATACCCAAACGTCAGTGTAAAGTACATCAGCACCTTTCACAGCTTCGTCAGCATCTTCAGTGATTAAGATGTGAGCGCCACTTTCTTTCGCAAATCCTTCTGCCAATTCAACAATTTCTTGTTCTGGGAAGAGTTCTTTTGGAGAGAAGATGTGAACATTAACACCAAGAATAGCACCAGTCACTAGCAAGCTATTAGCAACGTTGTTACGTCCGTCACCACAGTATACCAATGTCAAGCCTTCTAGGCGACCAAAGTTTTCTTGAACTGTCAGGTAGTCAGCTAACATTTGAGTTGGGTGCCATTCGTCAGTCAGACCATTCCAAACTGGAACACCTGAGAATTCTGCCAATTCTTCTACCATACGTTGGCTGAAACCGCGGAATTCAATACCATCAAACATACGGCCCAAAACTTTAGCTGTATCTTCAGTTGATTCTTTTTTACCAAGCTGAATATCATTAGCACCAAGATATTCTGGATGTGCGCCAAGGTCGATAGCTGCTGTAGTAAAGGCTGCACGCGTACGAGTAGATGTTTTTTCAAACAAGAGGGCAATATTTTTACCAGCAAGGTAACGGTGTTCAATGTTACGTTTTTTCAAATCTTTCAAGTGAGCTGAAAGACCAATAAGGTATTCTAACTCTGCACGGGTAAAGTCTTTTTCTGCAAGGAAGCTACGTCCTTGGAATACTGAATTTGTCATTCTTTTATTTCCTCTTTCTATCTATTAGAATTTCTTAAGATATTGAACGTTTAGATTTCTTCACGTTCGAATGGCATTGACATACAACGAGGTCCACCACGACCGCGAACCAATTCACTTCCGCGGATCTTAATCAAACGTAAGCCGTATTCTTCTAATTTCTTATTAGTAACTGTATTGCGGTCATATACAACAACAACACCTGGAGCGATTGTAAGTGTGTTTGAACCATCGTTCCATTGTTCACGTGCTGCAGCAACAGCGTTGCCATCTCCACATGGAATCAATGTTACTTTTTCAACACCAAGGTTTTCAGCAAGAAGTTCTGCCAAATCTCCTTTTTCTTCAACGATCTTCAATTGTTCGTTTTCATAAGTTACTGTGAAGACGCGAAGATTGCCTTGGATTTCTGGGTGAATAGTAAATTTATCGTAGTCTACCATTGTGAAGACTGTATCCAAGTGCATGAATTTACGGTTGTTAGCAAATTCGAAAGCCAATACTTTCTTAAAGCCAACGTTTTTCTTGAAGATGTTTACCAACAATTTTTCAATTGATGCAGCATCAGTACGTTGTGAGATACCAACTGCCAATACATCTTTAGAAAGAACCAACTCATCTCCACCTTCGATACGAGTATCTTCTTCACGATTGTAAACAAGTTCAACATTTCCACCGTAAACTGGGTGGTATTTGAAGATATATTTACCATACAAAGTTTCGCGGTTACGTGTATCTGCGTACATGTGGTTGAGTGATACTGCATTACCGATTGTAGCAAATGGGTCACGTGTGAAGTAAAGGTTTGGCATTGGATCAATAGCGAATGGATAATCTGATTCCACCAAGTCAGTCAAGCCTTTTGCTTCTTCTGGAATTTCTGGCAATTCAGCTTTTTGAACACCAGCCATTGTTTTTTCAACCAATTCTTGGTTATCTTTAATGCCCTGAAGCAACTCACGAATAGCCACTTTAGTTTGGCGTCCGCGGATATTTGCTTCATCAAGATACTCTTCGATGAATTGATTGCGAATTTCTGGTGAAGTCAAAGACTCAGCAGCCAGTTTTTCTAGATATAGCACTTCGATACCTTCATTGCGAAGTGCTTGAGCAAAGTTGTCGTGTTCTTTTTGTGCATCTTCCAAAAACGGAATATCATCAAAGAGAAGACGTTCGAGATAGTCTGGCATCAAGTTTTCCAACTCTTTACCAGGTCTATGTAACATAACTTTTTTCAGTTTTCCGATTTCTGAGAAAACATGAATTGGATGTGTAGACATCTACTTTCCTCCTTGTTCTTTGCGGTTTAGGTTTTCCTAAGCCCGTTTACATATAATATTCTAGCATTTTTTGAAAACACTTACACAAAAAAACTGACACTCTAAATGCCAAATTTTTATCACTTTTAGATTTTTTTTAAATTTTTTTATGTTTTGAAGCGTTTTCTTTGCATATTTTATATCTTTTATGATTTTTGCGAATATTTATTTTTTTATAAAATCTTTGTTTTTGCTAAAAAAAGAAAGTCGGTCCAGTAGACTAACTTTCTTTGAAATATTTCATAAAATATTCTCTATCAGTAAAAACCAACTGTTTGTGCTCATAGCTGATACGGCCTTCTTCTCTCAACCTTTTGAGAACCTGGTTAACTGTTTCACGGGTTGTAGCTCCTAGTTTAGCCAACTCCTTCATACTAATTGGAAATGGCAAAACATCCCCTGTTTTGCATAAATCCATACATAAGATCGAAAGGGACTGAACAACTCTGTCTGTTGCACTGACCGCAACAACATTTCGCAAGCGTAATTCTTGAAACTCCAAGATTCTGGATAGTTTCTGCGTAATAAACAACAGCTGATTCACATTTTTCTTAGAAAAATCTTCAAACAATTTCATAGGAATACTAAAATATTCCACCTGTGTCACAGCACTTGCAGTATAATGATAGCGCTCATCAAAGAAGATGCCACCATAAGGGAAAACATTCCCCTTTTTTATATAATCAGTATAAGAAAAAGTATCGGTAGCATCATACTGTTCTATTCGAGCATATCCTTGATAGAGAAGAAAAAGGCGATCACGCCGATCTCCAGAAAAAAAGATAATTTGACCTTTCGAAACCTTATGAAATTGAATTTCAATGGCTAATTTATCAAAAGACTCTACTGGAAAATTCTCAAATGCAGGATGCTGGCGGATAAACTGATAATGTTCCTTATTAATCATAATAACCCTTTTATATTTGATAATGACAGTATATCATAAATACGCTTACAAATAAAGATATATCTATGTATTCTGCTTACAAACAGAAGATAGCAATTACAAACAATAAAAATCCTATTCCAACAAAAAGATAAGCCAGTTTTCTATTCAGGGGTCGTCTGTTTTCTTGTACTTTTTTAGGCAAATAATTTCCTATAATCAGTAAAACGAAAGCAACTATAATAAGTACTATTTTACGAATATTAAAGTTTTCATCTATGCTCCGATAAATTGTAGCCATATACAACAAAACAAAGATGAAGGGAATGAACCAGCGGATGATCTGTTTAAAGTTGCTATTGACTATATCTTTAACCATTGTCGACCAATAAATAATTGCTTCAAGAACCATCATTATAATAGGAAAAATAAAAACTACCAAAAATTTGGGTAAGAAAGCATCAGCCCTCCCAGACAAATCAAAATGAATAGCCAGGTTTTCTGGTAATGTTTGATAGACCCATACGGCATATAAAACTGGCAAGAGCATGACGCCAAGTGCCCAACCTAATTCTTGTAAACTATTTTTTTTCATTTCCATTTCCTCCTCCGAGAGATTGGAACCAAACTAAAATTTCCTCAAAAACTGTGATATCTAAACTATAATAAATAAAGTTTTTCTTTTTTTCTTCTAATAATAAGCCTGCCTTTTTCAGCTGCGATAAATGGTAGGACACTGTGGCGGGAGTTAGCTCAAAAGCTTGAGCTATTTCTCCCGCCGACTTAGGGCCCTGTTTAAGCATTTCTAAAATATTTCTCCGGACTGGATCCGCTAAGGCTTTAAGTGTTTGATTGATTCCCATGATAAGAACCTTCTTTCAGATAACCCTTCATTATTTTCTTGGTCAGATAAGCTAGACCAACTACTTCAACAAAGAATATTGCTTCAACAACTAGAGGTGAAAGCAACTGAATCTGTCCCAATGCAGGAGCTAGATCAATCAAAGCATGGAGTCCTAGAGCAGCTAGAAAATAAATCAGGGCCTTTTCTTTGACTGACTTCCAAACCCAAAAGCTTAGTAAGACTTGACAGATTACTGCCACGATACGTTCAAAAACCAAAAGATAGATGCTTCCAGCACTCAGAGACTTAATATAGTCAATCGTTGCTTGAGGAATTTTAGTCACTAACTGCGCATTCCCCTGAGTCACTGCTTGAGCTATAATCCAAAAGTTTAAGAGACTCACAATTCCAACAAACAGAGCCTCAATACCGCCATGCCCCAAGCCATAAGCCAAACCATCGCTAACTGTCATTGGGCGCTTCTTTTGTAACAAGTAAAAGACGATCCATCGGGCTGTTTCTTCAAAAATAGCTGCCACAGCAACACCATAAAGGACATATAGCCAAGGATTTTCCGTCTGCAAAGCTATGCTTCCATCAGCCTGAGGCTGTAAAACAATCCAGTGCAAGATTTTTTCAAGAATTTGGCTTGATAAATAAAAACCAACTCCTCCTAAAAAAAAGACTACCAGAGAAATGTGCTTGCTCTTTTTGAAATAAATAACAGGAACTAAGACTGCCACTAGAATAAGCAACATAGAAATCATAATATGTGTAGTAATCATAGTCATCCTCCCAAAGTATTTTGATTATTTTCTAAATAGAATTATACACCTCTATCTTTTAAGCGTCAAGGATATTTCGATATTTTTCTAAATAGGTTCCATTATCAGTTTTACTTATACTATTTAAAGTATCATTCATTATAAGAAAAAATATGCCTAGATCTGTATCTAAGCATACTTTTAAATTCTTATAATTCATTGTCAATCAATTCTTATTAACCCGATGCCATTCATTGATAACATAGGCTAGTTGGCCCACCTGCTCAATTCCAAGTCCGCTGATTTCATCACTAGATTCAGTACTGCCCCCTAAGTAAGCCGTATAGAGAGCTACAATATAGGGTTTCTCCTCCATAACTAGAGCATCAACATTTAGCGCTTCACGAACATAACCTGGCTTTTGGTAAATAGTAATATCACGTAGATAGCGCTTATAATATTCACCAGGGAAGGATTCGCCAATATAGTAAAGAATATCCTTATATTTCTCTTGATTTTTGGACAGATATTCTAGTACTTGGATATAGTAATCCGTTGTGGTCTTATTATTTTCACGACTAATAGTTTTCAGCTCACCCTTGGACTGACCGTAGCGACTGAACATCTCATAAGCCTTGTCCATCCCGCCCAGACGCTCTGCCAAAGCATAAGCCGGTGTATTTTCAGAATAAACCAAGGAATACTCTTGCATATCAGGAATCGACATAGCACCATTAAAGGCTGCAACATAATTATCATGCTCTCCTTGATACTCAAAGTGAGTTTGGGTAATATCAAAGCGCTCTTCCATTGATAATTTCCCCTCTGCCACCTCATCTACTACCAACATATTGAGTGGTAGTTTATAAGTTGAGCCAGCTGTCATAGGCTGGGTATCATTCATGGCAAATGTTTGACCTGTCGTCAGGTCCTTATAAGAAAAGGCAATCTGCGATTGTTCAATTCCCGCTTCAGCTAAATAAGCCTGAACTACCTGAGTCAAATCCAAATTGGCATAGTCATAACGTAAACCTAAAGCATCCATAGTCGGTCCATCCGCCTCCATGACTTTTTGCTTTTCTTCAGGACTTTTTTGAACAGGCTTGGTTTCTTCTGGTTTTTCTATAGTCGCTTCTTTGTCTTTTTGACTCTGATGACTAGCAGTGCTTGTAGATTCAGCATTAATCCGACTTTGTTTCTCATAGGCCATCTTCCACTCAATAGCAAAGAAGATAAATAAACCGATCAGGCAGAGGGTGGAAATGACAGCAACGGCAATTGTTATATATTTTTTAGTCAAATTTTTT
Organism: Streptococcus sp. SG1; assembly: GCF_030439935.1. Classification (NCBI taxonomy): domain Bacteria; kingdom Bacillati; phylum Bacillota; class Bacilli; order Lactobacillales; family Streptococcaceae; genus Streptococcus; species Streptococcus sp. SG1. The sequence continues at coordinate 116,235 of NZ_JAQFJC010000003.1, forward strand.
CTCCTAATTTTTAGTATTATAAAAAAATATGAGAAAAATAACAAGTCTAAAGGGCAAAATAGTAACTAAAAAAGCGAATCTACACGATTCGCTCCTAATTTATATTATTTAGCTGCTGCATAAAGTTCGTTAACTTTATTCCAGTTGATCACTGAAAAGAAAGCCTTGATGTAATCAGGACGAACATTACGGTATTTAACATAATAAGCATGTTCCCAAACATCCAAGCCCAAGATTGGAGTCTTACCTTCTGAGATTGGAGTATCTTGGTTTGCAGTTGAAACTACTTCTAATTTTCCTTCTTTATTAACAACCAACCAAGCCCAGCCTGATCCAAAACGAGTTGTTGCTGCAGCTGTGAAAGCTGCTTGGAACTCTTCAAATGAACCAAAAGTAGCATCAATGTCAGCTGCCAATTCTGCAGAAGGAGCAGTCTCTTCTGCTGTCATCAATTCCCAGAAAAGAGCGTGGTTAAGGTGTCCACCACCATTGTTGATAACTGCTTGACGGATATCAGCTGGAATAGACTCGACATCAGCCAATAATTTTTCTAAATCTTCGCCAATTTCAGGGTGTTTTGCAAGTGCCGCATTGACATTTGTTACATAAGTATTATGGTGTTTGTCATGGTGCAAGTGCATAGTTTCTTCATCGATATATGGCTCCAATGCATCATAAGCGTAAGGAAGATCAGGTAAAATAATTGCCATTTGCAAAACCTCTTTTTCTTTATTTATTATGAAAATGATAACGCAATCATGTTTTTTTTTCAACTATTTTGCTTACAGATTTCCAGTTGCAATCCTAAGCAATGCAAGATCAAATAGATAATCCTTTTCGTAAAGTCCAGATTTAATCTGATAATCTGTTTCAATTAAACAAGCCATGGTCTTTTTTAAAAAAGACAAACTCAAAGAACGTGCATCCTTAAAAGCAAACTTAACTTGATAAGGATTGACCTTGCGTCCCAGATAATCAGATAAGTCCGATACAATCTGGCTTTCTGCCCTGCCATTTTCCGACAAAATCTTGACCTGAGTAAAAATACGGAACTGCCCTAACATGATGGCAATCAGTTTGATTTCATCCTCTCCTTGTAGCCTTAGGTCGCTAACAAGACTTCTAGCTTCATCAACCTTTTGCTTTAGGATTAACTGAGTCAAGTCAAAAATATTGTCCTGCAGGGTCTTTGGAATGGCTTCTGTAATATCTTCAAGCTCAATTTGACCATCTGGCTTATATCCTTTTAAAAAAGATAAGTTTTTACTAATTTCACTAAATTGAAAGCCAGATTTAATCAAGAGCTGATCAAAAACTGTCGGAGCGAACTGAAGATTATCTGCTTGAGCCACTTTACTAAAATAGGACCTTAAATCCTGTTCCTTTGGCTCTGATGCTTCAAAAATCTCTGCATCTCGTTTTAAAAGCTTAACAATTCTACGTTTGCTATCTAATTTACCTTCTGCAAAAAGAATCAACCTAGTTGTCTCAACCGGATGCTCCAAATACGCCTCAAAAGACTTCAATTCATCATCTGATAAATTTCGCTTTTTAGCAGTTGTGATATCTATAAAATGATCTAGAATAATAATTTTTTCATCTGAGAAAAAAGGAAGACTCACCAAGTCTAATTCCACTTGCTGGTAATCCGCTTCCTTCATGTCAAATAGCGCATAATTCAAGTCAGCTGCATTAAATGCAATTTGCTTCAACAACTGTTCTTTCAGCAATTCGAATTGTCCCAAATCATCTCCTGTTAATACCGTAAGAGGAGGTAGATTGGATAAATTTATTTTTTTGATGGCCTCAATTGCTAACAAGAAATCTTTCTCCTAGTTTGTCTTATTTTGGTTCTCTATATTATACCACACAGCTTAAGATAATGCCTGTCCAATCTCATTCCTAAGTGGCTAGCGAACCGTTTCTATCTGCCAAGAATTCCAGCCTTTAAATCGAATAGCTCCCTGCTCATCTGTCCGAAAAATCTTAGTCCGGATTTTTTCGAATCTATCTAAAGTTTCCTTATGCGGATGCTGGTAACGGTTGTTTTTACCAGCTGAAATCAAGGCCAACTTAGGCTTAATATGCTCTAGAAATTCTGGACTAGAAGATCCTTTAGAACCATGATGCCCAGCTTTGAGCACATCTACTCTTAAATCTGGATAGGCTGTCACCATCTGACCTTCACCTAGAGCTTCTAAATCTCCTGTGAAAAGAAACTTGGTTCGGAAAAATTCACCATACAAGACAATTGAATCATCATTACCTCCATCTCCTTGAGTAAGCGGGTAGAGCACTTCAAGAGCCGAATCAAAAATAGGAAGCCGATCTCCCACCTCGACCACATGAACTTTAGCTTTCATCTTCTTTAACTTGTCTACAAAATCAGCTTGAGTCATACTTCCTTTGGAAACATAAATTTCTCGGATAGAAAAGTGCTTAGCTAACTCCAACATATCTCCCATATGGTCTGTATCGGTATGAGTCAAGACCAATTTATCCAATCGATCCACTCCTCGGCTTTTTAGATAAGGGATCAAGGTCGTTTCCGCATTACTTTTTCTCACGCGCTCTTGCCAAGCTTCTTTTTTTCCAATCTCCACCCGTCCTCCTGTATCAATCACGATAGTCCTACCTCTGACATCTCTCAGAAATATACTGTCTCCCTGCCCAATATCTACCACTGTGATTTCATTTTGTAAAGGATGTTTACTTAGGAAAAATAGTAAGATTGCTAAGAGACTCAGGCCAACCCTAATCTTTTTTTGTTTTCTAAAGTCATAGAGCAAGGCTAAGACCAGCAGGAGAATAATAAGCAAAGGCAGATTTGGCTGTCCTAAAATTATCGGCCTTGTTGACAAACTAGCTACCCAACGAATCACCATTTCCAGCCATTGGAAGAAGATGTTAACTTGAGTGAAGGCAAACAAAGGCGAAATGAGAAAAATTAGACTCAAGAGAGGCAACATAAATGTATCAAAGACGATTGAAAAAAGGAAGGTCAAGAGGATAGACCAAGGTTGGAATTCTGCAAAATAGTAGATAAGAATCGGTAAAATGCCTAACGAGATACTTAAACTCTCTAGCACGGCTTTACGAAAACCACTAGAATCCTCAAAATCCAACATAGTGATGATAAAGGCATAAGCGCAAGATAGGACTCCACCTGTTGTCAGGAGAAAACTTGGCATAAGAAACATCAAAACCATCACGGTCATCGCAAAATTATCCAAGCGCCTCACTCCAAATTGAGACAACAACTTTTGCACTAAACTTCTAACTACTGACACAGAAAATCCGGTCAAACCAGCATACACGAAGGACAAAGGGAATTGCAACCAATCTACTGTTTCCATCCTTAAGCCTATGCGTAGAAGAATTTTCCGAAAGACATCCATAAAAAAACCAACTTGCATTCCTGATAAAGCAAAAAGATGGATAATTCCTAAACTTGAGTACAAGTCATTCATCTCTGCAAAATCAATATCTAAATCACCAAACAAGAGTCCTGTCATGTAGTGACTCATCGGGCTTGGAAAAGTAGACTTAATGAAAACCAAGGCCTTCCTACGCCAAACAGACAGCCAATCAAATGGATTAGCAGACTGACTAGAACGACTAGACATAATCCTACTGACCTTAACCGTCCGATAGATTCCCTGACTTTTTAAATAAGCCTGATAGTCAAAGCCAGAGAAATTGCGCCGTTCTTCTGCTAGATTAAACTCTGCTTCAATCTCTAAAGTGACCAAGTCCGCTAGTTTTTGAAATGATTCTTTCTCTCTTGGACTTGCTAATTTGTAGTAGAGCTGATAGAGTCTGCCACCTATTCTACCACGGAATGACAGGGAATCTCCATTTACTTTAATTGTATCTGGTAAAACTAAGACTTGTCTTGCTGGAGCTGGTTGAGACTGAAAGGTTCGCTCCGCCAACTCACGTCTAGCATAAAAAAAGATAAAAAAAGCAATTAGGATAGCTACAGTTGGCAACCATTTCTTTCTTGGATAATGCCAGATTAGTCGGGCTATAAGCAGAAAAACTCCCATATAAGCGAGCTTTTCCCCACTATAAATAGCGAAGTAGAGCCAAACCAAAAGAAAGCACAAGTAGATTGGTGAAAGGGGAAGTTTTTTAATCCACTGTGACATATTCTTTTAATTTTTCTAGAGTTTTGGCCCCAATACCTGATACATTTTTCAGATCATCTACAGACTTAAATCTGCCATTGGCTTCTCGATAAGCAATAATATCCTGTGCTCGTTTTTGCCCGATACCAGAAATAGTTTGAAAGTCTGCTTCTGTTGCTGTATTAAGATTGACCAGGGCGGATTTTGTCTGATTTGTTCCTGATGTTGCACTTGCAGGGGCACTCGCCGTAACATCTACAGCATTTTCTCCGACCTTGGCTACATATACTACCGCCTCGTCGCTCAGTTTCTGAGCCTGATTGACGGATTTTAAGTCAGCTTCGTCAGTTAAACCACCTGCCTTTTCTAAAGCATCATGAACCCGACTATTAGACTGCAACTGATAGACACCAGGCTTTTTTACCGCACCCTTGACATCAACTGTAACCAACTGATCTTCTGTCTCGGTTTGACTGATCTCATTACTCTTGTTACTTTTTTCATTCATATATGAACTAGAGGAAGAAGTTTGCTCTGTCAATTGCTGAACATCTGTCCCCCCTTGATCTCTTCCCTGTAGTAAAATAAAGCCTGCTGCAATCGCTCCTAATAGACCAAGACCTAGAGCAATTTTATATTGCTTTGCTTTTTCTATCAAATCTTCTATCATCATTTCTCCTTTAGTAAAATTAAGTATTACCTATTTATTCGTAAAAGAAGAAAAAAAGCCAAGTAAACTTGACTTTTGATAATTTTAGGATATTTCTTAATTTCTTTTACTGATTCTATAAATCCAAGCATGAATGGTTGGAGCCTGTTTATGTAGAAAAAGTAGATTACCTAAGAGAGCTAGCATGACTAGAATGCTGAGCAGAATCAGTAAAACCCAAGAAACTGAATTCTGAGATAAATAGACTGCTAAAATCACTAACAAGATTGGAAAGGTTAGAACTGCAGTCAGTCCACCTGGAACCAAAGAGCGAAATTTTATAACCTGACTAATGTGGCCCAATAAATGCAAGGTATGACAGATAGTAATTGCTAAGGCCAACTCAGAAAATCGGCAGAGAATTGCTACTAAGAGCAGGAGGAAAGCTAAAATAAATTCCTCAGCAATCATCAAGGCTAAGCTCTCGGTCGAAGGATAACTTGACTTTCCTGCAATGAACATTTCCTTCTGATAAGCAGGGTAATCTTGATTCTGTTTGATCCAAGGTTTGACAAGTATAATTTCATCAAACTCATGTATCATAAAAAGCGATAGGACGATAAAAGATAACAAGGCTAGTGACATAGCCTCTCCTTTCTCCTAAAAGAAAATGATAACTAAACCTACTTTTTATGTTTATCCGGATCCCAGACGAAGCTAGCTAGGAAGCTAAAAAGAATGGTTAAAAGACCAATGATGGCTGCTGGAACAAAGGCCAACAAGCGCAATACGCGCCATAAGATGTTTGGCGCTTTAGCTTTTTGATAAGGCACTACCTCAGCATCTAACCGGTCAAATTCAGCTTGAATCCGTCTTGCCACTTCTTCAATACCGGCATCATCCATCCGTTTAATATCAGAAATATCAATTGGATTACCAAAATTCATATCCACCCGTTGACCAGAAGCTAGTCCCTTAAGAGACATGGGGCCAGCGTAAATAGCGGGCATAATCCGAACCTTTGCCATCTTGGCAATAACAGCGACACCGCCCTTTACATCTGTTGAATGGCGACTACCACTTGGAAACATGATTAAGGAACGATTGCTCTTTTTCAGCATATTAACTGGGTATTTGATAGCTGAAGGTCCAGGATTTTCACGGTCAATAGGGAAGGCACCACACATCCGAATCCACCAGCCAAAAATACGATTCTTAAACAATTCTTTTTTAGCCATAAAGATGAATTGCTTTGGCTTGGTTGCAAAAGCCATATAAACAGGATCCCACCAGGTCCTGTGTGGTGCAACTAAAATATAATTTTCATCCTTAGAAGGAATTTTATCCAAATTATGATAATGGGCATTTCCATTTAAAGCCCATAGAATAAACATTACTAATCCTCTTAAATAGGTATAAAACATAATCATAAACCTTTCTATACATTCACTTTTCCATTATACCTCAACCTTCTATCAACTGCAATGTTTTTCATTTTTGCTTGGAGGCGGATTCCATTAGAAATTTTCCCTAAAAAATGATATGATAGCGACATGGAAAATATGAAAAAATTTACTGGTTTAACATCTAACCAGGTGTCTGAAAAAATCCAACAAGGCTTAACCAACGATTTTACGGCTAAGACCAGCTCCAGTACTTGGGATATTATTAAACGCAATGTCTTCACACTATTTAACGCCCTAAACTTTGTTATTGCTGTTGCACTGGCTTTTGTTCAAGCCTGGAGTAATATGGTATTCTTTGCAGTCATATCATTCAATGCCTTAACCGGTATTATGACTGAGCTTCGGGCTAAAAGGATGATCGACAAGCTGAATCTTATGACTAGAGAAAAGATTAGCGTGATTCGAAATGGACTGGAAGAAAAGATAAATCCTGAAGAAATCGTTTTAGAGGACGTAATTCAGTTGTCAGCTGGAGAACAGGTTCCCAGTGATGCCATTGTACTAGATGGCTTTGCAGAAGCCAATGAAGCCATGCTTACTGGTGAAAGTGATCTTGTGCTTAAAGAAGTTGGCGATCAATTGCTGTCGGGTAGTTTCTTAGCTAGCGGGCAAGTCTTAGCCCAAGTATCTCAAGTAGGGGCTAATAACTACGCTGCAAAACTAATGTTAGAAGCCAAGACCCTTAAGCCACTCAACTCTCGCATCTTGGATTCTTTGAATAAAATCGCTGCTTTTACTGGAAAAATCATCATTCCCTGCGGTTTAGCGCTCTTCTTTGAAGCCTTACTCATCAAACAGCTTCCTGTCAAAGACTCTGTTATCAATTCATCAACAGCCCTTTTGGGTATGCTACCAAAAGGAATTGCACTGTTGACTATCACTTCGCTCTTAACAGCTGTTATTAAACTGGGGATGCGCAAAGTCCTGGTACAAGAAATGTACTCAGTTGAAACCCTGGCTCATGTGGATACTTTATGCTTGGATAAAACAGGAACCATTACTGAAGGTAAGATGAAAGTCGAGCAAGTTTATCCCTTGTCAGAATCTATTTCAGCAGAGACTATCTCAAATATTTTAGCTAACTATATGGCCAACAGCGATGATAAAAACCCTACTGCTCAGGCCATTCGTAAAAGATTTCCTTCAGGCCAAACAAAATACCAAACGTCAAATACCATCCCCTTCTCCAGTGATCGAAAATGGGGAGCTATGGAAATGGAACCCTTTGGGACTATCTTCCTAGGAGCACCCGAAATCTTGCTCCATCAGCAAAATCTAAAATCAGTTCAAGAAGCCCAAGAACGTGGCTCGCGGGTTCTGGCCCTAGCTTCTAGCACTGATAAACTTAACCACCAGCACATGACTCTGCCACAACAGATTGAAGTTCTGGCTGTCTTAGAAATTACAGATCCTATCCGGCAAGGGGCTGCTGATACACTCGAATACTTGCGATCCCAAGACGTTAATCTGAAAATCATCTCTGGTGATAATCCAATTACTGTTTCAAATATTGCCGCCAAGGCAGGCTTTGAGAATTATCAAAGCTATCTTGACTGTTCGACTGTCTCAGATACTGACTTGATTGCTACTGCTGAAGAAACAGCTATCTTTGGCCGTGTATCTCCTCATCAGAAAAAGCTCATTATTCAAACCCTGAAAAAAGCAGGTCATACAACAGCCATGACTGGAGACGGGGTAAACGATATTCTAGCCCTGCGCGAAGCAGACTGCTCGATTGTTATGGCTGAAGGAGATCCTGCGACACGGCAGATTGCTAATCTCGTTCTTCTCAACTCAGATTTCAATGATGTTCCTGAGATTCTCTTTGAAGGTCGGCGCGTGGTAAATAACATTGCCCGTATCGCTCCTATTTTCTTGGTGAAGACCATCTACTCCTTTATCTTGACCATGATTTGTATCGCCAGTGTCTTGTTAGGAAATAAAGAATGGCTTCTTGTCTTTCCTTTCATTCCAGTGCAAATCACTCTCTTTGACCAATTTGTTGAAGGATTCCCTCCATTTGTGCTGACATTCGAGCGCAATATCCGTCCGGTAGAGCCTAAGTTCCTTAAAAAAGCAATTTTCAAAGCCCTGCCAAGCGGACTCATGGTTGTCTTCAGTGTACTATTTGTCCGAATTTTCGGTTCTTATAATGGCTGGAGTTCTCTTGATATGTCTACAGTCTCTTACTACTTACTAGGAACCATTGGTTTTCTTTCTGTAGCACGCGCTTGTATTCCGCTCAATCTTTGGAGAATTCTTCTCATCATCTGGTCTATTGGAGGATTTTTCGGAACAGCCTACCTCCTTCGTTCCTTTATCGAAATTGGAACCTTGACCAGTCAAACTACCCCTATCTTCCTTATCCTAGCTTTTGTTTTCAGCCTTATTTTTATCTTGGTCAATTATCTCCAAGAAAAAAATGAAAAATCCGATAATGGCCAATTCAGCAATTGAAGATAGAATTAAGAAACATTCATTAAAGTTCTAACTTTTTTCTAGTTAGAACTTTTTTCTATTCAAGATTGAATTCGTCCTTTGACTCGTGCTATAATAACACTATGGAAAAAGCAGTATTAAAAGAAGGAGAACGGCTGGATCAGCTCTTTTCTACTGACGTTAAAATCATTCAAAACCGAGAGGTCTTCAGCTATTCTGTTGATAGTGTTCTGCTCTCTCGCTTTCCAAAATTACCCAAGAATGGCTTGATTGTAGACCTCTGTGCCGGCAATGGTGCTGTCGGCTTATTTGCCAGTGCCCACACTCAGGCTAAGATTATTGCAGTTGAGATCCAGGAACGGCTGGCAGATATGGCGCAACGCTCCATCCAGCTCAATCAACTTGACCAGCAAATGCAAGTCATTCACGATGATTTAAAAAATCTCCCTCACTATATTCCTTGTAGTAAGGTGGATATGATCTTTTGTAACCCCCCCTATTTCAAGGTTGACAAACATTCCAATCTCAATGAAAGCGAGCACTATCTTCTGGCCCGACATGAGATTTCAACTAATCTTGAAGAAATCTGTACTGTCGCCCAGCGTGTCCTCAAATCAAACGGTCGCCTTGCTATGGTTCATAGACCCGACCGCTTCTTAGATATTTTGGATACTATGAAAGCTCATAACCTGGCACCAAAAAGAATCCAATTTGTCTATCCCAAGATGGGTAAAGGAGCCAATATGCTTTTGATTGAGGCTATTAAAGATGGCTCAAGGGACGGCTTAAAGATACTACCACCTCTGATTCTTCACGAGGAAGACGGTAGCTATACTCCAGAAATATATGAGATCTACCATGGAAACTAAAGCCTATATGTATGTCTTAGAGTGCACTGATGGTACTCTCTACACCGGTTATAGCACGGACGTGCAAAAGCGTTTGGCTGTCCACAATGCAGGAAAAGGTGCAAAGTATACTCGTGCCAGACTTCCTGTTAAACTGCTTTATCAGGAAGAATACCCTGACAAATCTTCTGCCATGTCAGCAGAAGCTCTCTTCAAACAGAAAACTCGCCAAGAAAAATTGGCTTATATTGAAGCACAAAAAAATGCCCAACACTAGTTTGGCATTTTTGTTTTTTATAAAACTTTTGTATAAGATTGATACTTATCTTTCATTCTCTGCGAAATATTGTCATCCGTTACAATAGCATTCACGTCATCTAAGCGATAAAAAGTGTAGAAAGAATAACTATCAAATTTACTATTATCAGCAACAATGTATTTTTCAATCGCATTGTTAAGGATAATAGCATCCGCATTTCCCTCTTCTTCATTAGCTGTTGTAACATTGTGACCATCAATTCCATTAGCCCCAATAAAAGCCTTAGAAACCTTGATTTCTTTGAGTAAATTAACGGCAAATTGTCCTACAAAAGTTTGCGTTTTAACCCGATAACGACCACCAATCAAAAGGATATCATAGTGAGGATTATCCTTTAGTTTTTCAAAAATTGGCAAGGAATTGGTAACAATATTAACAGTCTTATCATCAAGGAAATCTCCAATCAAAGCTGTTGTAGTACCTGAACCGATAAAAATTGTATCTCCTGAAGAAATGAGATCTGCACATTTTTTAGCAATCACTTCTTTTTCTTCCGTGTTGATCATGATTTTTTCAGTATGAGGAACTTCCACTAAGCCATCTCTAACTTTTTTATGTGCCCCTCCATGAACCCGAACTAAAAAGCCTTGCTTCTCAAGATCAATTAAATCGCGACGAATGGTCATATCCGTTACATCCAAAAGATCCTTTAATTTCCTAACTGATACCAAACCCGCCCGGTCAAGCTCCTGCAGAATAATTCTATGTCTACCTTCCTTCATTTACCTGCTCCTTTTGTTTATTGTTAAAATGAGATGGCAGCGCCTAATCTTCAACATTATTGGTTAACCCGTATTCAATGTAATGCCTATCTTAATATGAGTAGGTCTTCTACTCCTATTATACTACACCTTTTGAAAAAGATACACATAAAAATATGAAATTTAGTTATTTTTGTTAAAAAATGTTTTACTTTGTTAAACTTGAGCTTGTCTTTTACTACAAAAAACAAAAACTCTTTACAAGGGTATCTCACAATTCTAGAACAGAAAAAGACCACTAGTTTTAACTAGCAGTCTTTCAATTGTTTATTTATCACCCTTATTACGGATAACAAAGCCTGTTTTCTTTTCACTAGAAGTATTGCGTGGCTTCTTGTGGTCCTTGCGGTAGCGATTTTCTTTGTCAAAACCCTCTTCTTTACGACCTTTCTTAAATTGGTCGTGACGGCCACCTCGGTCACGGCGATTGTCATTGTTGCGACGGTTGCCTTTTCCGCCACGACTTCCTTTGCCCTTTCCGCCAAAGCCACCGCCAGACGGTTTAAATGGCAATGGTTTTTCACGTGCAATTTCTACTTCAGGAAGGGTATCTGGATCCTGCACCGTCAAGCTGAGGATATACATAGCTAGCTCTTCTGGGCTGAATTCTGCTGCTAGCTTGCGAGCATCTTTACCAAATTTCTCAAAGTTAGAACGGATGCTTTCGTCAGCAAAATCGCGTTCAATCTTCTTAAGAGCAACTTTTTTCTTAGCTTGGAAAGCTTCCTCTGCAGTCGCTGGCTTGAGGCCTTTCATGCGCTTCTTGGTCAGATTTTCGATAATCTGCAAATAGCCCATTTCATTTGGCGCAACAAAAGTGATAGACTGACCTGACTTACCAGCACGACCAGTCCGACCAATCCGGTGAACATAGCTTTCTGGATCCTGAGGAATATCGTAGTTGTAGACATGGGTCACACCAGAAATGTCCAATCCACGCGCTGCCACATCTGTCGCCACCAAGACATCCAAATTGCCGTTTTTAAAGTCGCGCAGGACGCGAAGGCGCTTGCCTTGGTCCAAATCACCATGGATACCCTCTGCTCGGAAACCACGGATTTTCAGACCGCGAGTCAGCTCATCCACCCGGCGCTTGGTCCGACCAAAGACGATTGACAGCTCAGGCTGCTCCACATCCATCAGGCGAGTCATGGTATCAAATTTTTCATTTTCTTTGACACGGATATAATACTGATCCACCAGCTCCGTTGTCAGCTCTTTAGCAGCAATCTTAACATGCTCAGGCTCTTTCATAAACTTGACACCGATACGCTTGATAGCATCCGGCATGGTCGCTGAAAAGAGCAAGGTCTGACGTTCTTCTGGCACACGGGAAATGATCGACTCAATATCTTCCAAAAAGCCCATGTTAAGCATTTCATCCGCTTCGTCCAAGATCAAAGTTTCAATCTGGTTCAACTTAAGCGCCTTGCGTTTGATCAAGTCCAAGAGACGGCCAGGTGTTCCTACGACGATATGAGCACCAGATTTGAGGGCCTTGATTTGCTTTTCGATGCTGGAGCCACCGTAGACAGAACGCACCTTGACGCCCTTGCTGCGGCCAAAACGGAAAAGCTCTTCCTGACTCTGCACGGCCAATTCGCGGGTTGGAGCGATAACCAAGGCCTGCACTGCAGGATTATCTGTATCAATCTTCTCCAGAGTTGGGAAGCCAAAGGCCGCTGTCTTTCCTGTCCCTGTCTGGGCCTGACCAATAACATCCTTACCTGCCATAGCAAGTGGAATCGTCTGCTCTTGAATAGGGCTCGCTTCTACAAAGCCAGCTTTTTCAATCTCTGCTAATAATTCAGCAGATAAATGTAATTCATTAAATTTCAATGTTCTTCTTCTTTCTAAAGGCGGTGCGAAGCCACCTTATAAGGCTTTTGATACTCATCTATCGAAACATGACAAGTGCTTTCGCTTGATAAATCTCGATTCTCTGAGAGTATTCGCTCTTCTCTTCATAAATATGGTCTCTCAAGTCCAGGCACTAAAAAAGCGCCGACTCGGTCGCTAGTTCCCACTGAATAGAAAAACTGTAAGTTTTGCAACCTATCTAGTATACCATAAATAAGGTTAAAAAGATAGGACTTGACTGTAAAATATTTTATTAGAGATTTCTTTTGTAAAAAATGAAAACTTGAAAATCATTTTCAAAAGCATTATAATCTACAAAGAAGAAAGGAGACAGGTATGAACAAATTTTTACGAGTGATTTTCATTTTACTTATCTTAGCTATGCTGGGCGCGGCTATGATCCAGATATTCCAGCCCCAGCTCTTGGGCAATGAGTCCATCTATGGTCTAGCTCCCTACTGGCAGCGGGAAATTGGTTTCTGGAATCTGGCTATTCTGCCTTTAGCCATTGCCGCCAACATAAAGTATGATTGGTTCTATCTGCGTATGACCTTGCTAGCACTGATTCTGGGCGGGCTGGGCTTTGGTACCAACCATCTGCTAGGCTATCTGGCAAAGGCGAATCAAGCGAATCTACTGGGCTGGATTGAAAATTATCTGCTAGTCTTTTGCTGGATCATCGGCTGGGGACTGGAATATCGAAAAAGACAAAAAAGTGATGAAGAGACTGTCTAGATAGGCAGATTCTTCATCATTTTTTTCATTATGGACACTTTTCTATATTAGCTACCAGCTCCTCAGCAAATTGACTAGTGGTCAAGTGTGCTACTCCTTCCAGCTGACTGGCAAAATCGCCTGTCACTTTTTGCTCAAAGAGAGCCTTCTCAATAGCCTTAGTCAGGAGCTGAGAGACCTCTGACCAACCAATGTAATCAAAGAGCATGGCCCCCGATAAGAGAAGAGAAGAAGGATTAGCCTTGTTTTGACCCGCTATATCTGGCGCCGTCCCATGAGTAGCTTCAAAAATAGCATAACCAGTCTCGAAATTAATATTGGCTCCTGGCGCAATACCAATCCCGCCCACCTGAGCAGCCAAGGCATCGCTGGCATAGTCACCATTTAAATTGGTCAAGGCAACAACATCAAATTTCTCGGGATAGAGCAAAATCTGCTGCAAAAAATTATCTGCAATGACATCCTGAATAACTAGTTTTCCAGAAGCCAACTCATCCGAATACTCTCTTTGAGCTAGTTCATAGCCCCATTTCCGAAAACCACCCTCTGTAAATTTCTGGATATTGCCCTTGTGAACCAGAGTGACACGCCTCAGTCCTTTAGCTAGTGCATAGTCAATAGCCGCCCGTATCAGCCGCTCACTGCCCTGCTTAGAAATAGGCTTGATCCCAATAGCAGAGCTTTCTGGAAAGCGAATCTTGTCAACCTGCATATCCTTCTGCAGGAAATCGATAACTTTTTTGACGGCAGCCGTTCCACTCTCCCACTCAATCCCTGCATAGATGTCTTCTGTATTTTCCCGAAAAATCGTGATATCTGTCTTCTCTGGGTGCTTGAGCGGACTGGGAACTCCCTTGAAATAACGAACTGGCCGCAGGCAGGCGTAAAGGTCCAATTCCTGTCTCAAGGCCACATTCAAGGAACGAAGTCCTTCTCCGATTGGGGTTTCTAGCGGCCCCTTAACAGCCACCAGACAATCCTTAATCGTTGCCAACGTTTCGTCCGGTAGCCAGTCACCTGTCTGGTCTGCTGCTTTTTTCCCAGCTAAAACTTCCTTCCAAACAACCTTTCTCTGGCCACCATAAGCCTTTTCTAAAGCCTTATCAAAGACCAGCTGGGCATTTTTCCAGATATCAACCCCAATCCCGTCACCTTGAATGTAAGGAATAATAGGAGCATCTGGTACCTGCAACCACCCTTTCTCAAACAAAATCTTATCTGCCATTTTATCTCCTTCCAATGGGAAGATACTCCAAACCTTGAGCACCAATATAGTTAGAACGTGGCCGAATCAGTTTATTGTTCTTGCGCTGTTCCTGAATATGAGCAATCCAGCCAGCCACCCGACTCATGGCAAAAATCAGGGTGTAGATACTGCTGTCAATGCCCAACACATGGTAAACCGTAGCCGAATAAAAATCGACATTCGGTATCAGGTGCTTGGTATGCTTCATATAGGCTTCAATTTCCACTGAAAGCTGATACCAAACCTCATCCTTGGTCCCCTGTGTCAAGTCCTTAGCCATTTGACGCAGGTATTTTTCACGCGGATCCTGAGTCTTATAAACTCGATGACCAAAACCCATAATCTTCTCATGAGAGGCCAGTTTGCGGTCTAGATAGGCCTGGCAATTCCCTTCCTCTCTGATCTCTTTCAGCATATCAAAGACACATTCATTAGCACCGCCATGAAGCGAGCCCTTGAGCGCTCCAACAGCTGCTGTCACGCAGGAATAAATATCGGTCAAGGTTGAGGCGCAGACACGAGCCGCAAAGGTTGATGCATTGAGTTCATGATCAGCATGGAGCACCAAGGCACAGTTAAAGGCTTTGACTTCAAGCTCACTAGCCTCTTGTCCTTTGAGCATATAGAGGAAATTAGCCGCAAAGCCCAAATCCTCCCGCGGCTCTACCGGAGTCTGACCTGACCTCAGTCTGGCAAAAGCCGCAATAATAGTCGGCATCTTTGCCATAAGCTGGATGCTCTGCTCATAGGTCGCTTCTAGAGAAGTTTCCTCAGCATGGACATTATAAACACCCAAAAGACTGACCGTTGAGCGCAAGACGCTCATGGGATGAAGGTGCTTACGTGACTGGATAAGGATGCACTGCTCCACCGCATCGCTAATGGCATAATTATCTCGCAGATCTTCTTCAAAATGCTTGAGCTCAATCTGAGTCGGCAAATGCAAATGCCACAGCAGATAAATCACCTCTTCAAAGCTTGCATGGTGCTCTACCAATTCAGAGATATTGTAGCCTGCATAAGACAAAGAATCATCCACAATCTGGCTAATCCTGGTATCACAGGCAATGGTATCTTTCAAACCGTCCGTCTGACTCATGCTCACACCTCCTCTAATTTCTTTCTAACGACCATGGGCAAAATTCCTCCGTTTTCGTAGTAACGGATATCCGCCTCTGCATCAAAACGCAGCCGAGCTTGAAAAGCTATTTCTTCAGCACCTTTTCGAGCTACCACATCAACCAGCTGGCCAACTTGCGGGTTCTGTGGCAGATTAATGTCGAAAGTCTCCTTGCCTGTTAAGCCTAGACTAGCCGCATTTTCACCCTCTAGATACTGCAGAGGAAGAATCCCCATCATGACCAGATTGGACCGGTGGATACGCTCAAAACTCTCTGCCAGCACCACCTTGACACCCAAAAGATTAGCTCCCTTAGCTGCCCAATCACGACTGGACCCCATACCATAGTCTTTACCAGCTAGGACAATGGTGTCAATTTGCTCTTCCTTGTAGCGCATGGCCGCCTCATAAATGGATAACAACTCTCCTTTATAATCTGTGTAACCACCAATCTTTCCATCTGCCAGTTCATTTTTAATCCGAATATTGGCAAAAGTCCCCCGCATCATGACCTCGTGATTACCCCGACGGCTACCATAGGAATTAAACTCTTGGTAATCCACTCCGTGTTCTAGCAAATAGGAAGCTGCTGGGCTGTTTCTGGCAATATTTCCTGCTGGGGAGATATGGTCTGTCGTGACCGTATCCCCAAATTTTGCCAGCACTGCAAGATTTTTCAGTGGCTGAATAGCTAAATCATCCGCTAAACCATCAAAGTAAGGTGGATTTTGAATATAGGTCGAAGCTTGATTCCACTGATAATTTTGAGAAGAGGCTGTCGGAATCTGATTCCATTTTTCATTGTCGTCAAACACATGGGCATATTCTTTTTCAAAAAGCTGGCGCGTCACATATTTTTGAACATAGTCTGCAACCAAGTCGTGCTCTGGCATCAAATCCATCAAATAAACCGGCTGCCCCTTTTGATCATATCCTAGTGGCTCGCTAGTCAGATCGACATTGGTATTTCCAGCCAAAGCATAGGCAACCACCAAGGGCGGACTAGCTAGGAAATTGGCCTTGACCAGTGGATTGATCCGCCCTTCAAAATTCCGGTTTCCTGAAAGAACAGCACTAGCCAGCAAGTCAGTATCTGTAATTGCCTGAGCCACTTCCGGTCGGAGATTTCCTGAATTTCCAATACAAGTAGTGCAGCCATAGCCGACAACATTGAAACCAAGCTGATCCAGATAGGACTGAAGACCACTCTTCTTGAGATAGCCTGTGACCACCTTGCTGCCAGGAGCCAAAGAAGTCTTGACAGTCTTTGAGACCCGTAAACCTTTTTCGACTGCTTTCTTGGCTAAAAGCCCCGCCGCCATCAGGACATAGGGATTAGATGTATTGGTACAGCTAGTAATGGCAGCGATAGCCACATGACCGGTCTTAATTGTCTCCTCATGGTCAGAAAACCGAACCACTGCAGACTTTTCCAGCTCGCTCTCATCTAATCCAAAGCCTCGGACCCCCGCTTCTCTGACTAGACTAGCTTGGAACTCCTCTTTAGCAGCTGTTAATTCAATCAAATCTTGGGGCCGCTTGGGGCCTGAGATACTCGGCACAATGCTGGACAAATCAATTTCGACTACCTTGGTATAAATTGGCTCAACCTTTTCATCATAGAAAAGGTGATTTTTTTGAGCATAGAGACGGGTCAGCTCAATATGATCTTCCGACCGATTGGTCAGACGCATGTAATTGAGCGTTTCCTCATCTATCGGAAAATAACCACAGGTAGCACCATATTCCGGCGCCATATTAGCCACTGTTGCCCGGTCGGCCAAACTTAGATTTGATAAACCAGGTCCAAAGAACTCGACAAATTTGCCAACAACATTTTCCTGCCGCAAGATTTGCGTGACCTTTAGAGCCAAATCTGTCGCTGTCGCAATCTTAGGTAACTTGCCCAAAAGTCTAACACCAATCACCTCAGGAACTGGGAAATAGGAAGCCTCACCTAACATGGCAGCCTCAGCCTCAATCCCACCAACACCCCAGCCCAGAACACCAATACCATTGATCATAGTCGTATGACTGTCCGTCCCAAACATACTATCTGGATAGAGTTGCCCATCCTTTTCAATGATGACATCACTGAGAAATTCGATATTGACCTGATGGATTATCCCAGTAGCAGGGGGAACTGCTCGATAATTATCAAACGATTTTTCTGCCCACTTGAGAAATTCGTAACGCTCATTATTGCGGAGAAACTCTTGGTTCATATTGGCCTCCAGAGCTGTGTCACAGCCATAAAAGTCCACCTGAACACTGTGGTCAATGACTAAATCAACCGGAATCTCTGGATTAATTTGATCGGCCTGACCTCCCTGGCCAACAATAGCATCACGCATACTGGCCAAATCCACCACGACAGGGACACCTGTAAAATCCTGGAGAATGACTCGACTAGGCTTAAAAGGAACTTCTCCGCTTGGTGATTTAGCTTGATAATGCACCAAAGAATTAATGTTATCTTTTTTAACGTCTATACCATCTTCCTTACGAAGGACACTTTCGAATAATATGCGTATAGAATAAGGAAGTTTTTTTATATCTCCTCCTAGCAAAGCCGAGGCTTTCTTCAAATCTATATATCGGTATACATTGCCTTTGTAATTTAAATCGCTTAGGTATTCTGCCATATTTCTACCCCTCACTTATTTTAAATTGTTTTATATTATACTTTATTATGTAATTTTATGCAATAAGATTTCTTGACAATACGTTATATTTTCTAACATAGAAATACAGTTTTTTAAACAAAGACAAACTGTACTAATTATTTTCTTTAGCAATCAAGAAAAAAACAAGCACCATCCCGGTGCTTGTTATAGAAAAATAATTTGATTTCAGAAATTTACTTCTTATTAGCCAACCATTTTAGCAGCTTGGTCAAAAGTCCCCAAATGACTAGACTAATGATAACAATATAAATCCAGGCATTCTTATCATTAGACAATGGCAAAGGAACATTCATACCAAAGAAACCAGTGATAACTGCAAGTACTGCCAAAAGAACTGAAATAATAGTCAGGACAGTCAAATTGTCATTCAGATTGTTGTTCAGGATATTATTGTAGGAGCCAGAGAGCTGACTGAGAACTTGAGCAATCAGATCAGTCATCGAAACGAGCTGACGAGCCTCAATCATTGCATCCTCAAACTGTTCAGTTTCTAAATCGTCAAAACGGCGGTAAATACCATGGCTTTTGATATGCTCTAGAAGCATGCGGTTCTGCTTAGCCGCAGCAACTAAATAGACCATTGAGGTTTCCAAGTCTGACAGGGCAAACAAATGCTTTTTAGTAGTTGTCTGGCGCAGAAGAGTATTAATTTCATCCTTACGCTTGTCCATCCGCTCAACGACTGGATAGTAAGAATTGGAGATCAACTCCAGACTCGCAAAGAGAAATTTATAGACCGATACTGGCTCATGGCGCTCAGTATAGGCCTTCATCATATCAACAACATAGGCATTGTCCTGATTACTGATAGTAATGAGCCTCCCCTCCTGAGCCACAAAGGTCATCGGAATCGTCTCATAATGTTCCTTATCTGTCGCTAGATTAAGGACATTGTAGATAAAGACAACTGTACCATTCTCGCGATTATAGTCCATGTGAGCCCGTTCATTTTTATCCAGAGCATACTCAATGGTTTCTTTGTCAATTTCATAATCTTGATAGATCTGCGCAGTCTGCTTAACATCATCAGAATCAATATTAATCCAGACATCCTGACCTTTTAGTTTTCTTTCCAGAAACATGAAACTCCTTTCTTAACATCTAGAATGATTTTTAAGAACAAGTGCCTAACTCCCTAAACTGTTCTTGCATTCAAATATGCTATGTCAAAACAACTTCCTTGCTCAGTACGATTGATAAAGTGGCTAGTTTGCCTATCTTATCTATTACGATATAAATTGTTATGAATTAAAATTACCCTAAAAAGTTGATTAGTGAAGCGGCTAGTCAGAGCCCAGTAGAATTTAGTGCTAGTCATTTTTATTTTGCTCTCTAATCGAAAGAACAGTTGCCATTACTATAATAATTATTCTACAAGCATAAGATATATTTTGATTACCACCTACCGCTAATTGTGAGAAAACATTTATTACCGAATGTGTCATCACACATATCCACAAACTGTTTGTCTTTATAAATAATGCGGATAAAATAAAGCAATTAGTCAACAATCCAAGCAAAAATCCCAATGCCTGTACCTGCGGCAATGTGCCTTCAATGTAGAAATAAGAAAAATGCCATATTCCCCATGGAACAAAAGTAAATATAGTTGAACTAATATAACTATGGCGTTCCATCATAATTGGTTGAAAAACATATCTCCACCCTACTTCTTCAATTCCACCAAAAAGGATTGCTTTAAGAAATAAGATAATAGGAATATACCACGTATTAAACGCTAATTCCCCATCAAATGCAACATAGCAAAAATCCAAAAACAAGAACACAATAGCAAATAAATAACTGCCCCTGTTTTGCTTTATAGCGAAAAAATCCTTTAATATTTTCTTCGTACTGTACTTTTTGTATCTAACTGCAATAATAGTTCCCCATAGAGCAGTGGAAAGGCCACCTATGCCAATAGCAAGCATTCCCATTGGCGTCCTATAATCTACAACCATTCCCAAATGACGCAATACAAAAACTATAATAGATATAAGCCATATTTGACCTAGGGTCCCTAATAAATAAAGGAAGATCGCTTTTTTTCGACTCATAAATTTCCCCTAAATTTTAATTTACCCATTTCTATCTTTTAACTGATTTAATTGCAATATAGGTTTTAATATTCAGTTCATGAAGCCTACCAGAGCCATTCGTATCTTCATATATATCAAGTAAAGTGAACCCTGCCTTCAACTGTCCACCTATCTGCTCTGTTATATTGTAAGATAATTGCATTTCTGCATTTTCTTTAATCATATATTCTTTAGCTGCCTTGTCTTTTAATGGATTAAAAGGCATTTTCCATATAATTTCTTTTTCCTCATTATCCACAATGTAGTTGACTTCACTAATTATATTCCTTCTATTAATTACAACATGAAATCAAACAAATAGAGGCAAATTACTCGCCAAAATTAGTAAGATAGCTAGACAATCACCATAGCGATTGCCATCAACTGATTAGCAACTTTTGATTCAGATTCAGTCAATGAATCAGCCTAAATCAGGTAAACAATGCGTTACGACACGGAGTTTGGCAAATCGATTTTATTTGCCAAATGCAGTTAGTAAGGTACTTAGCCATGGTCCCATAGGACATGGCGTAGATTGCTTAGACTACTATGTAGCCAAGCAATCTTAGTACGTTACATCTTCTCTTCCAACTTGACATCCGGATACTTGTCCGCGAACCAACGTAGGGCAAAGTCGTTTTCAAAAAGGAAGACTGGTTGGTCAAAGCGGTCTTTGGCCAGGATGTTTCGACTAGATGACATACGCTCGTCCAGGTCATCTGGAGAAATCCAACGAACAGTCTTTTTGCCCATTGGTGTCATGACCACCTCAGCATTGTACTCGCCTTCCATCCGGTGCTTAAAGACTTCAAACTGGAGTTGACCAACAGCACCCAGCATATACTCGCCCGTCTGGTAATTGGTATAAAGCTGAATGGCTCCCTCTTGTACCAGCTGCTCAATCCCCTTATGGAAGGATTTTTGCTTCATGACATTCTTAGCTGAAACCTTCATGAAAATCTCAGGTGTAAAGGTTGGAAGTGGTTCAAATTCAAACTTGTTTTTTCCAACAGTCAGGGTATCCCCAACCTGATAAGTACCGGTATCGTAAACCCCGATGATATCTCCTGCTACAGCGTTGGTCACATTCTCACGACTTTCCGCCATAAACTGAGTGACATTAGATAGTTTGGCACTCTTCCCAGTACGAGGCAGATTGACACTCATACCGCGCTCAAACTCGCCTGAAACGATACGAACAAAGGCGATACGGTCACGGTGACGAGGGTCCATGTTGGCTTGGATTTTAAAGACAAATCCTGAGAAGTCCTTGTCATAAGGATCCACAATTTCTCCGTCTGTCTTCTTGTGTCCATGTGGTTCTGGAGCAAATTTCAAGAAAGTCTCAAGGAAGGTCTGCACCCCAAAGTTTGTCAGGGCTGACCCAAAGAAGACTGGTGTTAATCCTCCAGCAAGAATAGCTTCTTCTGAAAACTCATTTCCGGCTTCATTTAGAAGTTCAATATCCTCTTTCACTTGCTCGTAGAAAGGATTGCTACCAAAAAGCTTATCCCCATCTTCTAGACTAGCAAAACGTTCATCCCCTTTATAAAGCTCCAAACGTTGGTTATAGAGGTCATACAAGCCTTCAAAGGCTTTCCCCATACCGATTGGCCAGTTCATAGGGTAGCTAGCAATGCCCAAGACTTCTTCCAATTCTTGCAAGAGATCCAGTGGCTCACGACCGTCACGGTCTAACTTATTCATAAAGGTAAAGACTGGAATGCCACGGTGTTTGACAACCTCAAACAATTTCTTGGTTTGAGCCTCAATACCCTTGGCAGAGTCAACTACCATTACCGCAGCATCCACCGCCATCAAGGTACGATAGGTATCTTCTGAGAAGTCCTCGTGCCCTGGCGTGTCTAGGATATTCACGCGCTTGCCATCGTAGTCAAACTGCATAACAGACGAAGTTACCGAAATCCCACGTTGTTTCTCGATATCCATCCAGTCAGACTTGGCAAAAGTCCCTGTTTTCTTTCCTTTTACAGTACCGGCCTCACGAATCTCGCCCCCAAAGTAAAGCAACTGCTCAGTGATGGTTGTCTTACCTGCGTCCGGGTGGGAGATGATGGCAAAGGTACGACGTTTCTTAATTTCTTCTTGTAAATTCATTTTCTTCTCTTTCTCTCGTTTTAGGATAATGGTGAATGTTCATTTTTCTTCTATTTTACATCGGAATAGTCCAGTTCTTTCAACCTACCTATTATAGCGGATTTAGACCTTTTTTTCAATTATCTAGAAAAGATAAAAAATCGCCCTTGTGAGCGATTCTGTCATTTCTATCAATATAATTCATCTCAAAAATCTGACATGGCATTGCTAAAGAGGAAAATTACAAAGATTAGGATTAAAACCAGCAAATAGAGTAGTCGTTCTTTCCTGATTTCCAGTTCTTCTTTTTCTTCAATTGTCATGATAAAACAGCTTTGTTCCGTTTTTAGAGATAGAGGATAAAATCTTCTATCTTCATTTCACTCTTTTCATGCCTAAAATCTATTTTTTTGACATTGACTTACATCATGGACAAATCATGTAAAAAAATTTTCTCATTCCGTGATTTTATCTTAAACTATATTTACAGCAGTAGATAATGTAAAGAGAGGGAACCTTTCCGATTCCCCCTCAATGATATTTATTATTAAACCAAGTTTTAAATCGCGTTTTTATCCAATCCCATTTTACGTTGAACAAACTTAACAATTTCTACAATGATAACCATAGAGAAGCTACCCAAGAGAACAACCGCCCATTGTGATAAGTCAAGCTTGGTTACATGGAAGATGCTTTCTAATGGATCGATAACAATCGTTGCTGCTAGTAAAATGAAGGATACCAAGATTGACCAGTTAAAGGTTTTAGATTTGAATGGACCAACTGTCAAAATAGACTGGTAAACAGATTTCACATTATAAGCATGGAAGAGCTGGATCAATCCCAGAGTTGCAAAGGCCATAGTAAGAGCATCTGCGTGAATAGCTGTATGATCTCCCGCATGAACTGGATTTGCAATAGCATAACCATAAACAGACAGAACCAATGCTCCTTGTAAGACACCTTGATAAATGATAGAACTCAAGACACCACCTGAGAAGAAACTTGACTTGCGCCCACGCGGTTTATGAGTCATGACACCAGGCTCAGCTGGCTCAACACCAAGAGCGATAGCTGGGAAGGTATCCGTTACTAAGTTAATCCAAAGCAAGTGAACTGGCTGCAAGACATCCCATCCAAATAAGGTGGCTAGGAAGATGGTTAAAACTTCAGCAGTATTAGCTGAAAGGAGGTATTGGATAGTCTTTTGAATATTAGAGAAGACCTTACGTCCTTCCTCTACGGCAACGATAATAGTAGCAAAGTTATCGTCAGCTAGGATCATGTCAGAAGCACCCTTAGATACCTCTGTACCGGTAATCCCCATACCGATACCAATATCCGCTGTCTTCAGAGCAGGAGCGTCGTTGACACCATCACCTGTCATAGCAACAACCTTACCTTGATTTTGCCAAGCTTTGACGATACGAACCTTGTGTTCTGGAGATACACGTGCATAAACAGAGTATTGGCCAACTACTTTTTCAAATTCTTCATCTGAAAGTTCGTTGAGCTCAGCACCTGTCAATACATGGTCTTCAGAATCATTTTCATCAATGATTCCCAAACGTTTGGCAATGGCTTCTGCCGTGTCTTGGTGGTCACCCGTGATCATGATTGGACGGATTCCAGCTTCTTTAGCGACACGAACCGCTTCTGCTGCCTCGGCACGTTCAGGGTCAATCATCCCAATCAAACCAGTGAAGATCAAGTTGTTTTCAAGTTCTTCAGAAGTAAGGTTTGCTGGAATACTATCGATAATCTTGTAGGCACCAGCTAGGACACGCAAGGCTTGGTGAGCCATTTCTGAGTTATTTGATTTAATCAGATGCGATGTAGCATCATCAATTGCTGCAATATCTCCGGCCTTATCACGAGAAACACAACGTTTCAAGAGTTGATCAGGAGCTCCCTTAACCGCTACAAGATAACGACCATCTGCAAGTGGATGAACGGTAGACATGAGCTTGCGGTCTGAGTCAAATGGCAACTCAGCCACACGAGGATATTTCTCTAAGAACCCTTTAACATCATAGCCTTTGTCCAAGGCATACTGGATGAAGGCTGTTTCAGTTGGATCCCCAATCAGGTTTCCTTCAGCATCAATCTTGGTATCGTTAGCCAAAACAACTGAACGAAGAAGAGGCATATCCAAGCCCAGTTCAATCTCATCAGCTGAGTCATGTAGGACTGCATCGTAGAAGACTTTTTCAACCGTCATCTTATTCATTGTAAGAGTACCAGTCTTATCAGAAGCAATGATTTCTGTTGAACCAAGTGTTTCTACTGCTGGCAACTTACGAACGATAGAGTTTCGTTTGGCCAAAACTTGAGTACCCAGGGCAAGAACGATAGTTACGATAGCAGGCAGACCTTCTGGAATGGCAGCAACAGCAAGCGCAACAGACGTCATCAACTCACCAAGTGGATCTTTTCCTTGGATAAAGACACCAACTACAAAGGTAACTGCTGCAATCACCAAAATAGCGTATGTCAAAACTTTAGAAAGGTTATTCAAATTTTGTTTGAGTGGGGTATCAGTCTCATCAGCATTTTGTAGCATACCAGCAATATGCCCTACTTCCGTATACATACCAGTATTTACAACCACACCAATCCCACGACCATAAGTGACATTAGAGTTTTGGAAGGCCATATTAACACGATCACCGATACCAGCATCTTCAGCAAGTTCTACAGACAAGTCTTTTTCAACAGGAACAGATTCACCTGTCAGAGCAGCTTCCTCGATTTTAAGAGAGTTGGCTTCAAAGAGACGTAAATCCGCAGGAACAACATCTCCAGCTTCTAAAATGACAATATCACCAGGGACCAGTTCTTTTGAATCCACTTCGGCTACATGTCCATCACGAAGAACACGCGCTGCTGGACTAGACATAGATTTGAGGGCTTCAATAGCTTCCTCAGCCTTACCTTCTTGGTAGACACCAAAAGCAGCGTTGATGATAACAACGGCCAGGATAATAATGGCATCCGCAATATCTTCTCCACCAGATGTAACAACTGAAAGAACAGCAGCTACTAGCAAGATAATAATCATCAAATCCTTGAACTGCTCGATAAATTTCACGAGGAGAGATTTCTTTTCACCCTCATCCAATTCATTGCGACCATATTCAGATAAGCGTTTTGCAACCTCACTGCTGGTCAATCCCTCTTTAGACGTCTCCATCTCTTGCAAGACTAAGTCTTGATCCTGAGTATAGAAAGCCTGACGTTTCTGTTCTTTAGACAAATTGTCTCCTCCTTTTTATAGGGTCTCTTTAAAATAGAAAAAGAGACCTGTTTATTAAACAAGTCTCGCTATTTCATACAAGGCCGGAAATTGCTTTCGTATTGACGACCATGTAACGGTTATTCCGTTAGCTACTCCCTTGAGTTGTTTATCATTGTATCAAAATTTCTCTTTTTTCGCAAGAAAATCTTCTAGCTTCTTTGAAAAAATTTCACATTTTTTACAACCAAGAAATCTCCATCTGGTAATCAGCAAATAATCGTTCTCCATCAGGTGTTTTAAGCTGGTAATCTAGACAAATGATTTGCTTATCTAGATCCAGATAATATCGTTGAGTATCCGTCATCAAGGTCTGCATCCCCATAGGAGTAGGCACCCCAACCAAGGCTCTGTCATCTTTGATGAACCGCATCAGAGTTTTAGGATTAGAAAAGCGGGTCATGGTCAATTCCGTATCATGAAATTTAAGCACCACTTTCTCGTCTTCCTCGTTTTTAAACAGTAAGTAATGATGATTACCTTTTTGAGTCCATTCAGCATCGTAAATTTGATCAATTAATTCTGTCTGACCATCTAATTGAATCTGGTTTTTCATCCGAATCTTCATAAGTTTTATCTCTCAATCTAGTCTTTTTCCTTTCTATTTTAACAAATTTTATCGGTTTTTTCTTCTTCTACTCTCTACAAAGCCATTTGTGTTATAATAGAAGCATGATTGAAAAAGTATTTCGTGATCCAGTTCACACCTATATCCATGTGGACCACCAAGTTATTTACGACTTAATTAATACTAAAGAATTTCAACGACTACGCCGCATCAAGCAACTGGGAACATCTGGTTACACTTTCCATGGTGGTGAGCATAGCCGTTTTTCGCATTGTCTGGGGGCCTATGAAATCGCTCGACGGATTACCAAAATCTTCGATGAGAAATATCTTCAAACCTGGGACAATCACGAGTCTCTTTTGGTAATGGTCACCGCTCTTTTACACGATGTAGGACACGGAGCCTACTCTCATAGCTTTGAGCGTTTATTTGATACCGATCATGAAGAAATCACACGCCAGATTATCACAAGTCCTGAAACCGAGATTAATCGTGTATTGACTCAGGTTTCACCAGATTTTCCTGAAAAAGTGGCCAGCGTCATTAACCACACCTATCCTAACAAGCAAGTGGTCCAGCTGATTTCCAGTCAGATTGATGTGGACCGGATGGACTATCTCTTACGGGACTCCTTTTATACCGGCGCTTCTTATGGTCAATTTGACTTGACAAGAATTTTACGGGTTATACGACCAGTTGAGAACGGAATTGCTTTTCAACGTAATGGTATGCATGCCGTGGAGGATTATGTGGTCAGTCGTTATCAGATGTACATGCAGGTTTATTTCCATCCAGCTAGTCGAGCCATGGAAGTTTTGTTGCAAAACTTACTAAAAAGAGCCAAATTCCTTTACGAAGATCAGAAGGATTTCTTCAAATTGACTTCGCCAAATTTACTACCTTTCTTTGAAAAAAGATTTAGTTTGCAAGACTATTTAGCTTTGGACGATGGAGTCATGAACACCTACTTCCAAAGCTGGATGACCAGTCCTGACACCATCTTATCTGACCTTGCTCAGCGATATGTCAACCGAAAAGTTTTTAAATCCATGATTTTCTCAGAGGAAAATGAAAAACATCTGGATGTCCTACGGCAACTCGTCAAACAAGTTGGTTTTGAACCTGATTATTACACCGCTATTCACCGTAATTTTGACCTTCCTTATGATTTTTATCGTCCAGACGTTGAAAAGCCACGTACTCAGATTGAAATCATTCAAAAAGACGGTAGTTTAGCTGAACTGTCTAGCCTTTCCCCAATTGTCCAGTCTCTTACGGGTACACGTCAAGGGGACAACCGTTTCTATTTTCCTAAAGAAATGCTGACAGATGCTGGTTTGTTCAATGAAAATAGCCAAGCTTTTCTAAGCTATATGAAAAACGATACTTTTATTTACGGAGAATAAGATGTCCATTAAACTAGTCGCCATCGATATTGATGGCACCTTGTTAAACAGCAAAAAAGAAATCACACCAGAAGTCTTTTCTGCTATCCAGGATGCCAAAGCTGCTGGAGTCAAAATTGTCATTGCAACCGGTCGTCCTATTGCTGGCGTTCAAAGACTCCTCGAGGAACTAGAGCTTAATCAACCAGATAACTATGTCGTTACCTTCAACGGCGGACTGGTGCAGGATACTGTTACAGGTCAAGAATTAATCAAAGAAACACTGACCTATGACGACTATCTGGATATCGAACTGCTCGGGCGAAAATTAGGTGTCCACATGCATGCCATCACCAAGGACGGCATTTATACAGCCAATCGCAACATCGGCAAGTACACTGTTTACGAGTCCAATCTGGTCAGCATGCCGATCTTCTATCGTACGCCTGAAGAAATGGCTGATAAAGAAATCGTCAAATGTATGTATATTGATGAGCCAGAAATTCTGGATGCAGCCATTGCTAAGCTACCACCGGAATTAGCCGAAAAATATACACTGGTTAAGTCAGCTCCTTTCTATCTGGAAATTGTCAAAAAGACTGTCAATAAAGGGGCTGCTGTCCTGCATCTGGCTGAAAAACTTGGCTTAAACAAAGGGCAAACTATGGCAATCGGCGATGAAGAAAACGACCGCGCCATGCTAGAAGCTGTCGGCTCTCCTGTTGTCATGGAAAACGGCAAGGAAGAACTCAAGAAAATCGCCAAATACATCACCAAATCAAACGACGAATCCGGCGTAGCATACGCCATTAGAGAGTGGGTTTTAAAATAATGTTTAGTTACAAAATTGGAATTTCAGCTCAAGAACACGACGATTTTGTCACGGCTCATCCCCAGGCCAATCTCCTGCAGAGTTCAGCCTGGGCTCAGATCAAAGATAACTGGGCTAATGAGCGCTTGGGCTTCTATAAAGACGACCACTTGGTTGCTGTAGCCAGTGTCCTGATCAAACCACTGCCCTTGGGAATGACCATGCTTTATATCCCTCGGGGTCCCATCATGGACTATGGTGACAAGGAGCTGCTGACCTTTGTTTTGGCGTCGCTCAAGAAATTTGCCAAGGAGAAAAAAGCGCTCTTTGTCAAGTTTGACCCTAGCCTCTTTCTGGCAGAAAGCAAGATGGGTGGCGAATTGCAAGACAAAGCCGAGACGGTAAAGCTGATTCAAGAGCTGCAGCATGCTGGAGCTGTCTGGGTCGGACGGACTGAGTCTCTGGACGAAACCATCCAGCCTCGCTTGCAGGCTAACATCCATAAAGAAGATTTCAGTGAGGATTTGCTTTCTAAAAGTACTCGCCAGGCTATTCGTACAGCCCGTAACAAAGGTATTCAAATCCAATTTGGCGGAGCAGAATTACTGGATGACTTTTCAGCCCTGATGAAAAAGACAGAAAACAGAAAAAACATCCACCTGCGTGGCAAAAACTATTATCAAAAACTCTTGGATACTTATCCTGACCACTCCTACATCACCTTGTCCAGTATTGATCTAAAGGCACGATTGGAAGACTTGCAGGCTCAGCTGACCAAGACACTCAAGGAAGCAGAGAAATTTACCGAGAAAACCAAGCCTGGCAAGATTGAGAATAACCAGCAAGAACAGAAACGCCTCCAAGAAGAGATTGACTTTCTGCAGGACAAAATTAGCCAAGGTGCTACTGTCGTTCCCCTGTCTGGTACACTGGTCTTGGAATACGGCAAAACCTCTGAAAATATCTATGCCGGAATGGACGAGGAATACCGTCGTTATCAGCCTGCCATCATCACTTGGTACGAAACAGCCAAACATGCTTTTGAGCGCGGAGCAGATTGGCAAAATATGGGTGGAATCGAAAACGATCTTAAGGGCGGTCTCTACAGCTTTAAATCCAAGTTCAATCCGACCATTGAGGAATTTGCTGGTGAGTTTAACCTGCCAACCAATCCTCTTTACCACCTCTCCAATCTGGCCTACACTATCAGAAAGAAACTGCGTAGCAAGCATTAAAAGAAAGGAAGCCTATGACCTTTAAACTTCTCAGTCAAGAAGAATTCATCCAGCATACCTCAGCTAGCTCCCAACGCTCTTTTATGCAGACCGTGGAAATGGCAGAGCTACTGAGCAAGAGGGGCTTCAGCACCCAGTATGTCGGCTACACTGACCCACAGGGACAGGTAGTGGTGTCAGCTGTCCTCTACAGCATGCCTATGACTGGTGGCCTTCATATGGAAATCAACTGCGGTCCTGTCTCTACTGACGCTCAATACCTGCCTCCTTTCTATCAAGCTTTGCAAGCCTATGCTAAAAAAGAAGGTGCCCTAGAGCTCATCATCAAGCCCTACGAGACTTATCAGACCTTTGACAGCAATGGCCAGCCCACATCTGATGAAAAGGTCGAGCTTATCCAGCAACTGACTGATTTGGGCTTTGACTTTGACGGCCTGCAGACAGGCTATCCAGGCGGGGAGCCTGATTGGCATTATGTCAAAGACCTAGCTGGTCTGACGGAGAAAGACTTGCTCAAGTCCTTCAGTAAAAACGGCAAGGCGACCGTCAAAAAGGCTAACACCTTTGGTATCAAGCTAACAAGGCTGGAACGTGACCAACTCAGCATTTTTAAAGACATCACAGCTACCACTTCTGACCGACGGGAATATGACGACAAGCCACTAGACTACTATCAAGATTTTTATGATAGCTTTGGACAGCAGGCGGACTTTATGGTAGCCAGCCTTAACTTCAAGGACTATCTTCAGAACTTACAAAAAGACCAAGAGAAACTGGGCCAGAAAATCCAGAAACTACAGGCTGACTTGGAAAACAATCCTCAATCTGAAAAGAAGCAAAACCAGTTGCGAGAGCTTTCCAGTCAGTTTGACAGCTTTGAAACCCGTAAAGCAGAGGCTCAAGATCTGATTGACAAATACGGTGACAAAGACCAAGTTCTGGCTGCCAGCCTATTTATCTACACCCCTCAGGAAGCGACCTATCTCTTCAGCGGCTCTTATCCTGAGTTTAACAAATTCTACGCTCCTGCTCTGCTGCAGGAATACGTTATGACTGAAAGCATCAAGCGAGGCATTCCATTTTATAATTTCCTCGGCATTATGGGAATTTTCGATGGTTCTGATGGAGTTCTGCGCTTCAAGCAGAACTTCAACGGCTTCATCGTCCGAAAAATGGGAACTTTCCGTTATTATCCTAACCCTCTTAAATTTAAAATCATTCAGCTCATAAAGAAAATTTTAAGACGTTAAGATGCGTAAATCTAAAATATACAAAAGGACCGGGAACATGATTCCCAGTCCTTTTGTATATTTTATAAGGCTTTCGCTTCTGTATGAACGATGCTATCCACATGAATCTGATTGTCTTCAAATTTTTTCTTGAGCGATTCTAAATCCACCTTGCCATCAATTTGAACTTCAATGACAACTTTACCATCTTTTCTCGGTATATTAACTGTATTTGAAATGTTCAGGTTTTCTTCCACCAATAAGCGAACAATATGTTCCAAAACACCGACTTCATCTTCAGTAACAAAGCGCGCTCGAACTCCTTCTTCTCCGTAACCAGATACTTCTAAAAAGGCTTTAAAGATATCTCGATCCGTTATCACACCATAAACTTGCTCATTGTCCACGACTGGAAGAATGCCGACTTTATTTTTCAACATCAGGTAAATCGCATCTTCTAGACTGGCATATTGGGATACCGTGATGACCTTTCGAATCATGACATCCTTAATCTTTGTTTTGTTGAGGAGGTAGTTCATCTCATAAATGGATAGACTAGTTGCTTTAGATGGGCTAGCTTCAGCAATTGTCCCTTCTGTCACAAGACCAACCAATTTATCATTTTCAATAACTGGCAATCTGTGCAAACCTTGCTCTCGCATAATATCTGCTGCGTGAGCAACCGTCGTATCAGGACTAATATAAACGACTTTGCGTGTCATAAAATCTTTTACTGCCATAAGAGTCTCTCCTCTATTTTTTCTTTCTTTTATTATACTGTTTTTTTTTCGCAATTTCAAACGCTTTCATCATTTTTCTTACTTTTTCAAAATTAAGAAAAATCCAGCTATTGGCAAAATTGGAAGAACCTCAATGAAAAACTACTGGAGAATTACTCAAGTTTCTAAAAATTATCTGGCTTAAGCTTAAGACTCATTCTATTCAAAATCACATTTTTAAATATAAATAATCTTATAACCAACCTACCTATCCTAATATATAAGGGTATTCTTCAAAACTTTGTGATTTCTCCTGCTTATTCAAATTAAATTAATAAAAAGCAGAATATGAAAGATCTACTGTCATTTCTATCCTAAAAACCAAAATCTTCAACCTGAAACAATCCCCCGGAAATTCTGACGAAAACTTGGTTTTCTTTATCTGCAACTTAAAAAGGTCCAATGGACCTTTTTAACCACCTAGATATGCTTTGCGGACTTCGTCTGAAGCGAGGAGTTCTTGTCCTGTTCCGGAAAGAACAATTTTACCAGTCTCAAGAACGTAGCCACGATTTGCAATCGAAAGTGCTTTATTGGCATTTTGCTCAATAAGGAGAACCGTTGTCCCTTGTTTTTGGATATCTTGAATGATGTCAAAAATTTCTTGAATGAAAATAGGTGCCAATCCCATAGAAGGCTCATCCAAAAGAAGTAGTTTAGGAGTGGACATCAAGGCCCGTCCCATCGCCAACATCTGCTGCTCACCACCCGAAAGGGTTGCAGCATCTTGGTTTTTACGCTCTTCCAAGCGCGGGAAACGAGAAAAGACCTTCTTCAAGTTGGCTTGATTTTCTTCTCGATTTGTTTTGAGGAAAGCTCCCATTTCTAGATTCTCCATAACTGTCAAACCTGGAAAGACATGGCGACCTTCTGGAACCTGAGAAAGACCAGCTGCTACGATTTTCTGAGCAGGGACCTTCTGGATTTCGTTTCCTAAAAATTCAATTTTACCAGCACTTGGTCGAACCAAGCCAGAAATCGTCCGAAGGATCGTTGTTTTACCAGCACCATTAGCACCAATCAATGAAACAACTTCTCCTTCATTGACTTCAAAGCTGACATCACGGACAGCCTGAATCATGCCATAGTGGACTGATAAATTCTCAACTTTTAACATAGTCATCAGGCTTCACCTCCTAGATATGCTTCAATAACTCGTTCGTTGCTCTTGATTTCATCAGGTGTACCATGAGCAATCAAACGACCATATTCCAATACATAGATTCGTTCAGTAACTTCCATAACCAAGCTCATATCATGCTCAATCAACATAATGGTAATGTTGAATTCATTTTTGATACGGCGGATTAGCTCGGTCAATTCTGCTGTTTCTTGTGGGTTCATACCAGCAGCCGGCTCATCCAAAAAGAGAATTTTGGGTTCGGTAGCCAAAGCACGAACAATTTCTAGACGTCTCTGTTGTCCATAAGCTAAGTTTTTGGCCAAAGTCTCAGCTTCCTTATCCAAGTCAAAAATCTTCAGCAAATCCAGAGCCTTATTTTTCAACTCTTCTTCATTTTTATAGAAAGCTGGTAGGCGGAAGAAGGAGGCAAAAGTATGCGGCTTGTGGTGATTCCCAAAAGCAATCAAGACATTGTCTAAAACTGTCAAATCTTTAAAGAGACGAATATTTTGGAAAGTACGTCCAAGTCCGAGCGATGCAATTTTATATGGAGCTTTGCCATTTAGCAAGTGACCATCTAAAGTCACTGTCCCTTCACTTGGCTCGTATACCCCCGTCAATAAATTAAAGAGAGTTGTTTTACCAGCACCGTTTGGCCCGATAAGTCCGACCAATTCTCCCTCATTTAGCTCTAAAGTCACATCTCCAACGGCTGTCAGACCACCAAAATGTTTTGTTAAATTTTTTACATCAAGAAGTGCCATTATTCTTTGACCTCCTTATCTTTTTTGAAAAAGCGTGACAATTGCAGCTCCCAAGTACCTAGAAGTCCACCTGGACGGAAGATCATAACTAAGATAAGAGCGAGTGAATAGATAATCATTCGAATGCTTGAGAACTCTTGCAAGAGCATGTTCAAAATACCGAGTACAATTGCTGCGATAACTGTTCCTGTCATAGATCCTAAACCACCAAATACAACAATGATTAGGACATTGATCGTGTTGGTAAAAGAGTAATCCTTAGGCACAACTGCTCCGATAAAACCAGCCTTCAAAGCACCTGCAATTGATGCTGTTATCGCCCCAAAGACAAAGGCAACGACTTTAGCCTTAGTTGTGTTAACACCTACAGACTCTGCTGCAATCTCATCTTCACGGACAGACAAGGTTTTGCGCCCCAGAGGACTACGCAAAAAGTTCAATGTGAACAAAGTAGTAATAACAACAAAGAAATAGACCATCTGCCAGCTAGTAAAGCCAGGAATACTTAAAATACCAGCAGCACCATTAGTAACTTCTCCACCATTCACAATCAAGATACGAATAATTTCAGATACTCCAAGAGTTGCAATGGCCAAGTAGTCTCCCTTTAGTCGAAGTGTAGGAATCCCAACTCCCAAGGCAACAAGTCCTGCAATGAAAGCCCCTAGTATCATAGCAGCAAAAAAGGCAGGATAGGTTGGAGATTTTGTTCCGATGATTGCAACTGCATAGGCTCCAATAGCCATGAAACCTGCATGGCCTAGAGAAAATTGCCCTGAGAATCCAACAATCAGGTTGAGACCAACCGCTAGAATAATGTTAATACCGATTTCTTCTAAGATTTGCAAATGGAAGGCGTTCAGTATTCCTCCACCAGCTAAAACAGTAATCAAGACAAAGCCTGCAAGAATTAAAGCAAGCCATAGAAGATTTACTTTCAGATTTTGCTTCATACCTTACACCTTCTCTTTCACGTTTTTCCCAAGGATCCCCGCAGGACGAATTAACAAGATGATAATCAAAATACCATATACAATCGCATCACGGAAGTCTGACATACCAAAGGCTGTTGCAAAGGTTTCTAAAAGTCCAATAACAAAACCACCCAAGGCAGCCCCTGGAATAATTCCGATACCACCCAAAACAGCAGCAACAAAGGACTTAATACCTGGAGTCATCCCCATTAAAGGCTCTAATGAGTTATAGTAAAGAGCGATAAGAACACCTGCTGCCCCTGCTAATGCAGATCCCAATGCAAAGGTGAAACTAATGGTCCTGTTGACATTGATTCCCATTAGTTGAGCAGCATCACTATCTACTGAAACTGCCCTCATAGCTTTCCCCATCTTGGTTTTTTGTACAATAAATTGCAAAGCCAACATCAAGAAAATAGAAATCCCTAAAATCATTAACTGAATATTTGAGACTGTAATAGGTCCTAAGTTAAAACGAACAGTTGGAATTACCTGAGGGAATGGTAAGGTACTTGCACCTACAAAATAAACCATGAGATATTCCAAAAGGAAGGAAACCCCAATTGCTGTAATTAAGGCTGCAATACGAGTCGAATTTCGTAATGGGCGATAAGCCAAGAATTCAATGACAACCCCTAAAATAGCTGTTCCAATCATAGCCACAATCAAGGCCAAAAAGAAATTTAATTTCAATGAATTAATGAGGAAATACCCCATAAAAGCACCCATCATATAAATATCGCCATGGGCAAAATTAATGAGCTTAATAATACCATAGACCATGGTGTAACCTAGGGCTAACAGTGCATAGACACTACCTAGAATTAGACCATTGACAAGCTGTTGGAGCATAAGACACCACACTTTCTAATATAATAAAATCGGGCAAGAGACAAACTCAATCCTAGAAATTGAATTCATCACCTTACCCGCAGAAAGGAACTGTATTCTGATTTAAATACAATTCCTTTTCCTTCTTTTGTAAGATTCTAGAAATTCAGTTGAATTGCTTAGTTTGGTTTTACTGTTTCCACAGTATCAACTTTACCATCTTTCAAGCCAATCATCAAGGCTGACTTAACTGGGTTATGATTTTTATCCATTGTGATAGAACCAGTCACCCCTTCGAAGTCTTTCAACTTAGCAAGGTTTTCTTTGATATCAACTGAGTTTTTCGCACCCTTAGAAGCTTCTGCTACCATATAAACAGAGTCATAAGCAAGAGCAGAGAACATTGATGGTTCTTCATTATACTTAGCTTTATATGCTTCCAAGAATTTCTTAGCTTTAGCTGTCATGTCTCCGCTAGTTGAGTAACCAGAAACATAGTAAACATTAGTTGCAGCTGCTGGAGTTGCTTGTGAGATAAACTCTTCACTGTTAAATCCATCTCCACCAACAATTGGTTTGTCAATTCCCATACCACGAGCTTGGTTTACGATTTTACCAGCTTCAGTGTAGTAACCTGGAACAACAAGGGCATCAAAGTCTTTACCTTTGAATTTAGTTAAAGCTGCTTGGAAGTCAGTATCTTTTGAGGCAAATGTTTCAGTTGCAACGATTTCACCCTTGTACTCTTCTTGGAAAGCCTTGGCGATTCCTTTTGCGTAGTCACTTGAGTTATCGTAGTAAAGAACAACTTTTTTAGCTTTCAAATTGTCTGTGACATATTTGCTAAGAATTTTCCCTTGGAAACTATCGATGAAAGTTGTACGGAACAAGTAATCTTGACCTTTTGTCAAATCATCCTGAGTACCACTTGGAGTAATCAAAGGAACAGAAGCTTTAGCAGCATTTGTAATCGCCGCACCAGTACCACCTGAAGTCGCAGGGCCAATGATGGCATTTACTTTAGCCTGGGTCACCAAGTTTGTAGAAACTGTAGAAGCTTCACTCAACTCGGACTTATTATCCTTATCTGTAATTTCAATTTGTTTTCCGTCTACTCCACCAGCTTTATTGATTTCATCAACAGCTAACTTAGCAGCTTTTTGTTCAGCGGTTCCGTATGAAGCAACGTCACCAGTTTCTTCAAAGTTGAAACCAATTTTAAGTGTCTTACCAATCTCAGTTCCTGAAGCAGAACCAGAATTTCCTGTTGTAGAGACTTCTCCACAGGCTGCTAGCAATGCAACACTTGCAAGACTAACCAAGGTTAATGCAAATTTTTTCTTCATCAAAATGTTCTCCTTTATGTGTATTCAAAACTATATAGTAAGAATATACCGAATTATCAGAAAATTGTCAATATAAAAACAAACGCTTTTTAAATGATAACGTTTTCCTCTTGGCGATGTAGACTACCAACGAAGTTTTTGTCCAATTCTTGAATATGACAAGCACGAACTTTTTTTACAAACTTTTCCTGTCCCAGCTTCTTCTGCAAGTCTTCCGCTTGCGTTTTTGGTACATAGAGCTGAAGATACCGGCGTTTTTTAGAATGATAAACTATATCTCCAAAAGCAGCAACTTTTTTTACGTCACGATTATAATAAAGATAAACAATTATTCCAACTCGTTCTTCTTTTTGATACATAAACGATCCTTCCCAAACTAGAACTACTTACTGATTATATCAAAAAAGCCCCTTAGGGGCAATTTGATTTTATATGATTAACTCAAATTATTGTTAGCCATGATCTCATCAATGAATCCATAAGCAAGAGTTTCTTCAGCACTCATCCAATAATCACGTTCTGCATCAGCATGAATTTGCTCAACTGTTTTACCAGAATTATCGGCAAGAATTTGCTCTAAAGTTTTCCGAGTCTTCAGCAAGTGTTCCGCAGCAATAGCCATATCCGTTTGCTGAGTACCACCACCAGTTCCTCCCATTGGCTGGTGAATCATATATTCAGCATTTGGAAGCATGAAACGTTTGCCTTTGGCACCGCTTGATGCGATGATGGTCCCCATGCTCGCTGCCATACCCATAACGATTGTTTGGACATCAGATTTAATAAAGTTCATGGTGTCAACAATCGCTAAACCAGCTGAGACTGAACCACCTGGTGTATTAACATAGAGGTAGATATCCTTGGTACTGTCTTGTGCATCCAAGAAAAGAAGCTGAGCAATGACTGAATTAGCCATATTATCCTCTACCGGACCTGTCAACATGATGATGCGGTCTTTTAATAGACGTGAGTAAATATCATACGAGCGTTCCCCACGGCTTGTTTGTTCAATAACTACAGGAATCATAGTTTTCTCACTTTCTGTTAGTTGGATTTTCTATCAAATAGGAAATAGAATATTCAAAGTATGAATCCATTATAACTCTTTGGTCAATAAAGGTCAAATTTTTGAATCGATTAGGAGTATACTGACCTTGAGAAGCTTATTCTTCAAAACCACTCCACTTTCCTATTTCTTGGATTTTGGACAACCCTTCAGCAAAATCTTATTTAGTTCCGAACAAGCGGTCTCCAGCATCTCCCAATCCTGGTACGATATAACCATGTTCATTTAGATGGTCATCCAAGGCAGCCGTGAAAATATCCACATCTGGGTGTGCTTCCTGCAAGGCTTTTACTCCTTCAGGTGCAGAAACCAAGCATACAAATGTAATGTGACTAGCACCACGTTTTTTAAGAGAATCCACAGCTAAGATCGCAGAACCACCTGTAGCTAGCATTGGATCGACAACGAAAATCTGACGTTGGTCGATATCTTCTGGTAACTTCACTAAGTATTCAACTGGTTTCAACGTCTCTTCATCACGGTACATTCCGATGTGGCCGACCTTCGCTGCTGGAACCAAGCTTAGAAGTCCATCGACCATGCCAATACCAGCCCGCAGGATTGGTACAATAGCTAATTTTTTTCCTGCAATCTGCTTTTGGACTGTTTTTGTAATTGGTGTTTCAATTTCTACATCTTCAAGTGGTAAATCCCGCAAAACCTCATATCCCATGAGCATTGCGATTTCATCAACTAATTCACGAAAAGCCTTGGTAGAGGTATCTGTACGACGCAAGATAGACAATTTATGCTGAATTAGTGGATGAGCGATAACTTCAAGTTTTCCCATGATTGGATTTCCTTCTTTCAATTTATTCTTCTTATTATATCAAAAAAAGATTGAAAAGGCTTGCCATAAGCAAACCTTTTCAGAGTTTTTCTTGGTTCTAAAGCCATTCCCCATATCGCTTGATATACAAGTGTTTAACAAAGGTTACACTAACCATGTAAAGCACAATAATCAGCAGAAGGAAAAGGAAATATGCGCCATTGAGCGGAGCTGTTTTGAGAACAGAAGCAAAGAGGCTATATGGCAAAGAAGTAACAAAGAGAGCAGCAGCCATAGTGGTTACAATAACAGACAAGGCTGGACGGCTTTGCACGAATGGTAATTTAGGTGAGCGAAGCATATAGATGACCATAGTTTGGGTCCACATAGACTCAATAAACCACCCTGTTTGGAAAAGAGTGATAAAGGTTGCCGCTTGCTCAGTACCAGCTTGATAACTACTTCCTGTTATCATAGGAACAATGATAAAGTAAAGGGCCAAGTAAGTCAAAACATCAAAAATGGATGAGATAGGCCCAATCCAAGCCATAAAGCGGGTAATAGAGTTAGCAGACCAAATCCGTGGTTTCTTGAGAAATTCACTATCAACGTTATCGAAAGGCAAAGCTATACAGGACAGATCATAAACCAGATTGAGAACAATCAGGTGAACTGGTGCCATTGGCAAAAAAGGCAAAAAGATGCTGGCAAAGAGGAGAGAAAAGATATTCCCAAAATTGGAACTGACCGTCATCTTAATGTACTTAGTCATGTTGGCATAGACCTTGCGTCCCTCTACCAACCCTTTCTCCAGAACCATGAGGTCCTTATCCAGTAGAATGACATCTGCCGTTTCCTTGGCTATATCGACAGCTGTATCAACAGAAATCCCAACATCGGCTACTTTCATAGAAGGTGCATCATTGATGCCATCGCCCATGTAGCCAACCTTGTGTCCATTGGCCTTGAGTTGAAGGATAATCCGTGCTTTTTGGTCAGGAGAGAGCTTGGCAAAGACCGTTGTATTCTCTACCGCTTTGCTCAATTCCTCATCTGATAAAGCATCTACCTCTACGCCTAGCAAGATATTTTCTACATCAAGGCCAACTTTTTCACAGACTGCCTGAGTAACCTTTTCATTATCACCGGTCAAAATCTTAGTGGCAACACCGTACTCTGCCAAGGTTTCAATAGCGGGAGCCGCAGATGACTTGGGTGGATCCAGAAAGGCCAAGTAGCCCGTCAAGATCATATCAGACTCATCCTTGACCTCATAGTCGTAATCTTCTTCTAGGTCTGACTTGTAGCTAACACCAAGAACGCGTAGCCCTTGCTCATTGAGTTGAGCCACTTCCGCAAGGATTTCCTGACGAATTTCCTCAGTCAGTTCCGTAATGCGATTCTTGTATTCCACATAACTAGAGATCGCCAGCATTTCCTCCAAGGCACCCTTGGTTACCATGCTGATGACATCTTCATCATCTTTGACGATGACGCTCATGCGACGACGCTCGAAATCAAAAGGCAGTTCATCAATTTTTTTAAAGGTTTGGTCTAAATCACGAACAAGCTCATGCTTTTCGGCTTCTTTCTCTGTTCGGTTGATAATGGCCCGATCCATAAGGTTTTTGAGTCCTGTTTGATAGTAGGAATTTAGAAAGGCGCGACGGAGCACTGCCAAGTCTAAATCACCGTGAATGTCCAGTGGATATTCCAAGACAATCTCGTCTTGGGTCAGTGTACCCGTCTTATCCGTACAGAGGATATCAATAGCTCCTAGATCTTGAATAGCATTCAATTTTTTGATCACAACCTTTTCCTGAGCCATGATAATAGAACCTTTAGCCAGGCTGGCTGTGATAATCATAGGTAGCATTTCTGGAGTCAAGCCAACCCCAACGCTGAGGGCAAAGACTCCTGCTTCCAACCAGTCTCCATCTGTCAGTCCATTGATGAAGAAAACAACAGGTACCATAACGAGCATCAGACGAATCAAGAGCCAAGAAATGCTATTCATATCACGCTCAAAAGAAGTCGGCTCATCGTAGGTGTTAAGCGTCTGCTCAATGGCCCCCATCATGGTATCGTCACCAACCACCAGTACCAGAGCTGTTGCTCTACCGGAAATAACGTTGGTTCCCATAAAGGCCAGTGACTCTGTTTCTAAAAGGCTATCAAGATTTTGCCCATCCGACTTAGACAAACATATCTTTTCTACTGCATCGCTCTCCCCTGTTAGGCCAGACTGCTGAACAAAGAAATCACGTGATTCTAGCAGCAAAACATCTGCTGGAATCATGTCTCCGGCACTAAGTTTGACGATGTCTCCTACAACAATCTCATCAATGGGAAGTTCTTGTTCTACTCCTTCTCTGATGACTGTAGCTGTGTTGACAATCAACCGAGACAGATTGCTAGCAGCGCGGTCACTACGCAATTCCTGAATAAAACGAATGCCTCCAGAAATCAAGACCAGAACGACAATGATTATGGAAGTTGTCGGATCTTCCTCTCCGGGCTTAGCCAGCCAGACATTGGTCACTAAGGACACCAGAGCAATTACTAGTAATATAACCGTAAAGGGGTTGATAATAGATTCGTAAATTTTCTTTAGAATAGAGTCTTCCTGACCCTTTGTGATGATATTTTCCCCATAGAGGTCACGATTTTCTTCGACCTGCTCTTCTGTCAGACCACGAAAGGCACTTTTGTAGAATGCCAGGGTTTCTTGTACAGGAAGCTGCAAAGCTGCAACTAATCTTTCTTTTACTGTTTTCATTGGTTTCTCCTTAATGTATGATTGATAAATTTCATACACAGGGACCAATCACTTTATAAGGACCGAACGATACAAATCAGCGATTGGCTGTGTATGTGCGGTTCCGGATGATCGTCAATTTGCATCGCATGTCTCCTTTCTTTTTCTTAAGAGGCAGGTAAACAACTATTTGCCTACTTGAAATATTTTCAACAAAAAAGAATACCCTGCCAATTTCTCGGCAGGGTTGTTTGCATGTCAGGTCTTTCACTTTATTTTACAACAGATAAAGTAAACATCTACCGTTCAAGCTTTAACTCCATAAGGCGATGAAATGAGCTTAGTCTTGACCTTGGCGATCAGGACTGTTGACCAACGAGTAGTGTCTCCACTGCTTTGCGGTAGTCATCCGTATCCTTATGGTAGCCTCACCTACCGATTTTCCATTATTACTATACTCCTCTTTGGAAGGATTGTC
Source organism: Streptococcus sp. SG1 (assembly GCF_030439935.1). Taxonomy (NCBI): domain Bacteria; kingdom Bacillati; phylum Bacillota; class Bacilli; order Lactobacillales; family Streptococcaceae; genus Streptococcus; species Streptococcus sp. SG1. Next base: position 158,081 of record NZ_JAQFJC010000003.1, read on the forward strand.
AATAAATAAATCACTAATTTAAAAATATTTTCAAACCTGTGCTAAGACCGACTACTTAGGCAAAACAGCTCCAATACGTTTACAAATTTCTACAACCATATCCTTTGGTGTAGCCACATTCAGTCGAGCATGGTACTTGCCTTCTTGACCAAAGTCGCTTCCTCGATTCAGGACTACCTTTGCCTCTTCTCGCAACAACTGGAAGAGTTGGTCATCAGTCAGGTCATAATCTGAAAAGTCCAGCCAAATTAGATAGGTTCCTTGGGACTTCATAACCTTCAGGCGTGGGGCTTCTTTGGCAAAATAATCAACCACAAAATCGATATTCTCCTCTAAGACTGTCTTAAGTTCTGTCAACCAGGATTTCCCATAACGATAAGCAGCTTCAGTCGCTACAAAACCAAGTCCTGAAATTTCATGCTGGTTGTTAGCCAGCTGACGCTTTTTAAACTGATGGCGCAGGCTGGGATTCTCAATCACAGCATAGGAATTTTTAGTTCCAGCAATATTAAAGGTCTTAGTTGCACTGGATAAAATCAGGCTAAAGTCCTTAAAGTCAGGAGAAACAGTATTGAAAGACTGATGTTCATGGCCAAACAGCGTCAAGTCTTGGTGGATTTCATCTGAGACCAGGAGGACGCCGTACTTTTGGCAGAGACGTCCAATTATTTCTAACACTTCCCGTTCCCAAACTCGCCCTCCAGGATTATGAGGATTGCAGAGAACATAAATCTTGACTTCATTGTCTACAATATCTCGCTCTAGCTGCTCAAAGTCAATCTGAAAGAGGCCGTCTTGCTCTACCAAAGAATTGGTAATCAGCTGGCGATTATTGAGCTTAACAGAGCGAGCAAAAGGAGGGTAAACCGGAGTGTTGATTAGAACGGCATCGCCTTTCTTGGTAAAAGCTTGGATAGCCGTCGAAATAGCAGGAACTACTCCTTCGATAAATACCAAGGCTTCCCTATCAAAAGTATAGTCATGCTCATCCCGCTCCCAATCCAGCACGGCATTGATTAGCTCTTCACTGGCATAGGTATAGCCATAGACTAAGTGATCTGCGTAGTCATGAACCGCCTGCTGGATTTCAGGCAGAACTTCAAAATCCATGTCCGCGATCCAGGCAGGAAGAACATCCCTATCCTCTTCAGCTTCTTTCCATTTATAAGTATGATGGCCAAAACGATTAGGAGCTGTTTTAAAATTATATTTTCCCATACTAGTCCTCCAAGGCAGCTCGTAAATCAGCCACTAAATCTCGGCTGTCCTCAATCCCAATTGACAGGCGTAGCAAATCATCTGTCAATCCATAGGAATGACGTACTTCAGCTGGAATGTCAGCATGAGTTTGAGTTGTCGGGTAGGTAATCAAACTCTCCACTCCGCCCAAACTTTCTGCAAAAGTGAAGACTTTAAGACTGTTTAGGAGATGAGGGATCTTTTCTTCATCTACAATCTTAAAGGAGATCATACCACCCTTCCCTGGATAGAGAACCTCTTTTACTGCAGGAGATTGCTTCAGAAAAGCAACCACTTCCTGGGCATTCTGAGTAGATCGCTCCATGCGGAGAGCCAGGGTCTTAAGACCTCGTAAAAGTAAATAACTGTCAAATGGTGAAAGAACCGCTCCAGTTGTGTTCAGATTATAGAAAAGTCTATCATAGATATCCGTGTCATTAGTCATAACGGCTCCAGCCAAGACATCATTATGCCCGCCTAGATACTTGGTCGCAGAGTGCAGGACAATATCAGCACCGTCTTCCAGCGGTCTTTGGTAAATGGGACTGTAAAAAGTATTGTCTACTATTACCCTTGCACCTCTCTCATGAGCCACTTGGGAAATACGTGCAATATCAAACTCTACCATAAGAGGATTGGTTGGTGTCTCGATATAGACAATGTCTATATCTTCTGTCAACTTGTTCAGAAGCTCTTCTTCCGTATTGGCATAGGTAAAGGCAAAGCGGCCTTCTGCTTCAGCTTGGGCAAACCAGCGGAAAGAGCCACCATAGAGATCTCGAACAGCCAAAACTTTACTTCCGACTGGAAAAGCACTAAAGGCCAGCACAATAGCCGACATACCAGAACTAGTTGCTAGAGCATAATCAGCACTTTCGATAGCAGCCAGAGTCTCCTCAAGGCTAACACGTGTTGGATTCTTGGTCCGAGTGTAGTCATAACCAGTTGATTGACCAAACTCAGGGTGCTGGTAGGTCGTTGAAAAATGCAGGGGTGTTGTTAAGGCACCAGTTGTTGCATCCGTTTTGACCCCAGCTTGGGCCAGTATGGTATTCAAGTTTAATGCTTGACTCATTTCTTATTCCTCACAATCTCGTAAATCTTATTCTATTGTAACATCTTGCGAAAGTTCTGCGCTTTGTTCTTTTCAAGAGCTAGATATAGTCTGAAACTATATAAAAACCCCGACCTTCAAATAGCCGGGGCAAATACTTATGAATTAACATTTAAGAAATATGGAATTTCCTTCTCAAACTGCTTGCTTTTGCCTCTCCTACGAAGCGATCAAGCAAACGAACGCGCAAGGCTAGGCCACCATAAACTGCAATACCAACTCCACCAATTAGAACTAAATAAACCATACTTGAGACACGTCCAGCTGGATGGAAAAAGAAACCGAGTAGCAAATCAGCTATTGCAATGACAAATATCATTAAGAGCGTTAAAATACAAGTCAGCAAACTTCGTTTGACCAAGTTTTGAGGGTTGAGTCCTGTGATATCACGAATTTCACGGTACATAAAGACGATTGGAACAATCAGACCAATTGTCGTTGAGAGCAGAGGCCCGTAAGCCCTGAACAGCCAAATCAGAGGAATTTGTAAGATAAACTTTACCACAACACCGTATAAGAAATAAACAATGGCCTTACGGTTTTGGAAGAGGGCTTGGATCATGGGAGCTAGCACTGTATAAAAGCTCAAAATAATTGTCTGTATAAGGGCAAATACAAAAAGTCCCAAAGCAAGTTTATCTGGCTGACCATAAAAGACCGTATAAAGAGGCCGAGCTACCAAAACAGCACCAATTGTTGCAGGTAAGATAAACAAGAGCAACATGGTTAGGTTGTCCTGAATCAAACGAGCAGCAGCCTTAAAATCTCCCTTGACATAATTCTCTGTCAGAAGCGGAATCCCAACCCCACCAATAGAAGTCGCTACAGCAATCAAAATCATAGTTATTTTATTGGGATTAGCCGAGAAGTAACTAAACATGACTAAGAGCTGGGTATTAGTGTAATCCGTAAACCAACTCATTACATGGATGAAGGTCATCTGGTCAATAATTTGGAAGAGCTGGATAGCCGATCCAGTGATAATAAAAGGAATGGCTTCACGAATTGTATCCCAAAGCAAAGCTCTGGTATCAATACTGCTTCCGCTTGGTGATTTTTTGAAGATTGCTTGGAGCATATTTTCCTTAGAAAGGAAATAAGCCAAAACTCCTACACTGGCAATCATCCCAATAAAAGCTGCAAATGTTGACTGGGTGACAGCAGAAACATAATTTTTTGATCCGAAATTCATGATAAAGAAGGTCGCAAGAAGCATCCAAATAATTCGAATCAACTGCTCTGCCACTTGACTGATTGCATAAGGTTTTAAATTGTTAAAGCCTTGGAAAAATCCTCGGATAACACTCATAGAAGGGAAAATCAGCACCGCCCATGAGAGACTTTGCATGATTGGAATCAAATCTTTCCCCCCGCCGGATAAACTAGCAAAGAGAGGAGATAGAAGATACATGATTACTCCAAAAACAGCACCAAGCAACAACATGAACTTGAGGAATTCTCTAATTAAAGTAAAACTGTGTTCCCTTTGATCAATCGTATTGTATTTAGCAACCTGCTTAGCTACAGCCACCGGAATTCCAGCTGTTGAAATCAGCAAAAACCAAGCATAAATATTGTAGCCCATAGTGAAAAGACCATTAGCCTCCGCACCATGCTTGCCCATCCAAATATACCAAGGAATAATATAAATAGCCCCCAAAAGACGGCTAATAAAGTTTCCAGCAGTCAGCCAGGCAGTTCCTCGCAGCATCTGCTGCTGCTGACTTGTCGTTTCTTGACTCATACGATCAAACCTCATCTTATCATTTAATAGCTTTTATCTTATTATAAACTTTTCCTTTCCTCTTGTAAAACCCAGCCATTAAGTTTACAATAAGATTATGATAAAAATTGAAACAATAATAGATATTTTAAAAAAAGATCATAATTTTCGTGAAATCATCAAAGACGGCCACTACTTCTTTCATGACGGTGGACTGACTTTTGACAAAATTAGCTATGATAGCCGTAATGTGACAGATTCGACCCTCTTCTTTGTTAAAGGCGAAAACTTCAAAAAAGAATTCCTAGAAGGTGCTGTAGAGTCTGGTCTGAAATTTTATATCAGTGAGAGCGATCTTGAAGTAGGAATCCCTGTACTTGTTGTTAATGATATCAAGCAGGCTATGAGCTTGATTGCCATGGAGTTTTATGGTAATCCGCAAGATAAACTTGAAATTTTAGCCTTTACAGGGACCAAGGGAAAAACAACGTCTGCTTACTTTGCCTACCAAATCCTGTCTCAAAGTCACCGGCCAGCCCTCCTCTCCACCATGAATACCACATTGGATGGCAAGAACTTCTTCAAGTCCAGCCTAACAACGCCAGAGAGCCTAGATTTATTTGAAATGATGGCCCAGGCTGTAGCTAATGACCGCACCCATCTTATCATGGAAGTATCTAGCCAAGCCTATCTCAAAAAACGTGTCTATGGTTTAACCTTTGATGCTAGTGTTTTCCTCAATATCAGTCCCGATCATATCGGGCCAATTGAACATCCCACTTTTGAAGACTACTTCTACAATAAACGTCTTTTGATGGAAAATAGCAGAGCAGTTATTGTTAACAGTGGCATGGATCATTTCCAAATCGTGAAAGAGCAAGTCTCTTCAATAGAACATGATTTCTATGGAGAAAATTCTAGCAACACCATCATAGATTCTCAAGCCTTTAGCTTTGAAGCAAGTGGCAAGCTAGCTGGAAAATACGACATTCAGCTTATCGGGCGTTTCAATCAAGAAAATGCTCTGGCGGCTGGTCTAGCTTGTCTACGACTGGGGGCTAGTCTCGAAGACATCAAAAAAGGAATTGCTGTAACCCGAGTACCGGGTCGCATGGAAGTACTGACCCAAAAAAATGGTGCTAAAGTTTTTGTTGATTACGCTCATAATGGAGACAGTTTAACCAAACTGCTCAGTGTAGTCCAGGAACATCAAAAGAACCAGACTATTCTTGTTCTGGGAGCAACTGGAAACAAGGGAGAAAGTAGGCGAAAGGATTTTGGACTCTTACTCAACCAACATCCAGAGATTCAAGTCATACTAACTGCTGACGACCCTAATCGCGAAGACCCTGTAGCCATTGCCAAAGAAATCGCTAGTTATATCTCCCACGACGTAACCATTATCGCTGATCGTGCAGAAGCTATAAAGATAGCAATGAGTCTTACTAGGCAAGAAGGAGATGCTGTTATTTTAGCTGGTAAAGGAGCCGATGCTTACCAGATTGTCCATGATCAAAAAGTAGCCTATCCAGGTGACTATCAAATCGCAGAAAAATATCTATAAAAATAAAAAGAGAGTTGACAGTCAACTCTCTTTTTGACTACATTTATTTATTCAAGCTATTTTCAATCCCTTCAACTTTGCCTTCAACAGCAATTTTTAGCATCTCCAATGACTTCTTTTACTTTGGAGATTGTCTTTTCTACAAGACCTTTCGTTTCTGTTTTGCTGTCTCCTGTCTGCTTTCCTTGTTTTTCCTTTTAAACTGAAAAATCTCTCATTTTTAAAGTTCAAACGTTCTGATTCTTTTAAAACATCAGTTCAAACGAAAACTTAATTTTTCCTTGTCAAAGCTGGTCTCTAGCTCGTATTTGCCAGTTTCGTTTTGCCGAATATAGCCCAAGATTACGAGGCTATCGACAAAAATGTCCCGCCGCTTCTGCATGAGCTCATCCTTGCGGACATATTTGAGAAGAAAGGTCGTCATATACTTAAGTGCATACTCTGGATTGACATCGCCCAAGACAGCATAGAGAGGCTTTTGTGCATCAGACAGGGGATATTGGCGCTGCATCTTATAAAAATAATTTGCCAAGGTCAGCTCATCCCGCTGAAAATCTGTCTCTTCCAGCAAGACAGCCGCATTAGTCTGATTGGAAAGCTGGGTCTCAAAGCGTAGCTCCAACAGTTCCTGATAGAGGGGACTATCATCACGTATAAAGACTTCCTGGTCCAATTGCAAATCCTCCAAACTTTCCAAAAGAGGCAGTGATAAGTAATATCGCTTATTCTCCCGCTTGATGTAGCCAGCTTTGATATAGTCCTCGATTGAGCGATCAATATTGGCTACACCCACAAATTCTCGCTTTATCTCCCGCAAAATAACCTCTTCACGTTGATCTAAATAATCAATTAGCTCCTGAAAAAAAGGCTGGCGTGTCAAACGGCTAGGATTGATGATTTTAATCATGGAGTTCTCCTTTATAGATGAGTTTGCTTGACTGAGCCAACTGGCTAGGATTCGTCCCGGGCTGATTTAAAGGCACATCTAAGTCCAATTCTCGATAATACTCCTGCCAAAAATCAGAAATTAGATTTTCCTCATCACCAAACTGCATGGGAATCGTATCAAAAATTGGCAAAATCTCTGCAATATACTCCGAACAGTAAAAACCATCAGACTGAGAATAAAAGCCGAAATTGTAAGGTTTTCCTAAGTGTAATTTGGCCTTTTTAAAGACAGCATCTGCATCAATAGCTGGATAGCGATACACGTCATAAACATCCTCATCCTGTAAAAAATCAAACAAATCTTGATTGACAACACCATTCTCATGGGTTGCATGATAAATCTCACCATTAAAATAGATGGCCACGTGGCTATATGAACCAGTTGCTGCTCGGATTGCAGCAGCAATTTCTGAAGATCCGACTGTAAAAATCAAATCTCCGTCTTGTAAATCTTGAATCTTCATTTCTCTCGCCTATCAAAAAAGGAGCCGAGACCCCTTTTTAAGTATGAGGGGAATAGCCCTCATCTAGTAACTTATTTCCTCAAATGAGCTCTTTAAGCATTAAAACTTTCTGTCAGTTGAGGCACCACTTGCTTTTTACGAGAAACAGCGCCTGCAAGGAAAGCATGGTTGTTTTCAAGAACAAAGTTGAAGGCTGCTTCAACCTTATCCATGTTGCTTCCGATAGCCAAAATTTCTGAGTTTGAGTTGATGATGTCTGTAATCATCAAGACGAAGTCAGAGTAGCCATTGTCAGCAATTGCTTTTTCAATAGCCGCTTCGATTTCTGCTTGACGCTCCAAAACTTCAGCAATATCAACTGTGTTGACCTGTGCCACACGGACATTGTTTCCGTTGAGCTCAAATGTTTTCGCATCGATGTCGATCAATTCTTCTGCAGACTTGCTAGCCAAGTTTGTACCTGCCTTAAGCATAGCCAAACCATACTCTTCCAAGTTGACACCAGCCAGCTCAGCCAATTCTGGTGCAATGACCTTATCAGTTGGATGAGTTGTTGGCGACTTGAGCAAGAGAGTATCAGAAATCAAACCAGACAGCATCAATCCTGCAATTTCTTTTGGAACTGCTACGCCATGTTCTTTGAACATACGATAAACAATAGATGAAGCAGAACCAACTGGCTCCAAACGCATGTAAAGTGGACTAGCTGTTTCAAAGTTAGCAACACGGTGGTGGTCCACCACGCCATAAACTTCAACTTCAGCGATATCAGCCACAGACTGTTGGAATTCATTGTGGTCTGTCAGAATAACCTGCTCAGCACCCTCTGCCTTAGCAGATGTAATCACGCGCGGTGCAGCTACACCAAAGTAATCTAAAACAAAGGCAGTTTCTTCATTAGGCTCTCCCAATGCAACAGCTTCTGTATCCAAGCCATAAGCTTCACGAGCCAAGTAAGCAAAAGCGTAAGATGAACCGATAGCATCTGAGTCAGGATTTTGGTGACCGAAAACTAAAATTTTAGACATGATAAACCTCTTTTTTATATAAACTTTATTGCATTTATTTTACCACAATTACAATCATTTCACAAAAACAGAAGAAGATTTTTTGAAAAAAGGACTGGTCAACTCACCAGTCCTTTTATTGATACTCAAAACAGATCAGCTATTATGCACCCGATTCATATACTCTGTATAGGACTCTGTCTGCATGAGTTCCTTGGCATTCTTGACCCGATCAGCTGTTGGAGGCTTAACCCCTTCCAGCTTGTAAGGGATGCCCAGCTCCCGCCATTTGAATTCACCCATGGTATGGTAAGGTAGAATTTCAAACTTATCAACATTCTTCAGCGTCTTTACAAATTTACCTAGCTCAATCAAGTCATCATCTCGGTCAGTTAATCCTGGCACCAAGACGTGACGGATCCAGACTGGCTTTCCAATGTCAGACAAGTACTTGGCACAAGCCAAGATATTCTTGTTGGTCTGGCTGGTCACAATTTTGTGCTGTTCTTCATTAATCTCCTTGATATCTAGCAAGACTAAATCCGTCACTGCCATAAGCTTGTCAAATTTTTTCAGGTAGCGAGGCGTATTTCTAAAAGGTAGGGCACAGGTATCCAATGTACAGTGAATGCCCAGCTCCTTAGCCTTGGTAAAGAAGGCAATCAAAAAATCAATCTGCAACAAGGCTTCTCCACCACTGACGGTGATACCGCCTTTATTGCCCCAGAAGCCCTTATAACGGAGGGCTTCTTGCAAGACATCATCCACCGTCCGCAGCTGAGATTTGTTGGTCTCCATCTCCCATGTGTCTGGATTATGGCAATACTGGCAGCGCATATGGCAGCCCTGCAAAAAGACAATAAAACGGATACCCGGTCCATCAACAGCACCGAAACTCTCGGTAGAGTGAACCATGCCAGTTACCTTTCCATAATCAACAGTTTCTTCATTTTTCTCTTCAACCATAACACAACCTCTTCACTCTGAAAACGTTTTATAACTATTTTTATTATAACACGATTAATGATAAAAATGACTCCATTTGTCTATTTTTTAGAAAACAAACTGTTTTTCAGTTTCATTTTCATTGTCTTACAACAGATAAGTCTCTACTTTTATTCTCATCTCTGACACAAGAAACTAATCTTTTCAAGTTCTAGGCTAAAATTTTCTATTATAAAAATCAAACCACCTTCTCTCCCTCTTTATTCCAAGAAAAAAGAGGGTTACCCCTCTTTATGTTTTCTTCTTAACTATGTTTTTTCTTCCAAACCAAACCAAGAAGCATAAGCGTTGCAAGTCCTACTACAAAGATAAATTTGCTGTCTGACGAACCTGTATTTGGAAGTTCTTTCTTGCTGTCCTTGCTTGATGGAGTTTTTGATTTAGGATTTTTCGGTGGTTGGTAACTGTTGGTAAAGCTATCTTTTCCTCCCTCATAAGAAACTGTTGAAAGAAGATTGCCATTCTCATTCGTTACAGTAATCGTTACTTTAATTTCGCTATTGTCATAAGTAATGCCTTGTGCATCACCCTTCACTTCGCGAATTGTATACGTGTATGTTCCAGTTTTAGTAAAGGCCAGAGTCTTGAAATCTACACTTCCATCTGCCTTATTTTTAACTGTTTCAACTACCTTACCTTTGGCATCTCTTAGTTCAAATGAGAACTCGCCATCTTTCAAGTCACGACCTGTTAAGAATTTCTTAACTTTTAATTGAGCTGTTGTTGAACCTGGGACATAGGTATTGGTAAACTGTTTTTTGTTATCGTCATAGCTAACTTTTGCCACCAACTTGCCTTGATTATCGGCTTTTACTTTAATTTTAGCAGTTATTACAGATGAGTCATATACGACCCCACTGATATTGCCAGATTTTTCTCTGATTGTGTAAGTATAAGTTCCAGCTTTTGTAAAAGTTAAAGGTGAGAATTTAATGGAGCCATCAGCCGCATTATTAACAGTCTCAATTTCAGCTCCATTCTTATCATACAAGGTGAAGAAGAACTCGCCGCCATTTAGATCACGACCAATCATGACTTTTTGAGCCATCAGCTGAGCAGATGCAGAAGATTGTTTTCTATCAACAATTGTTTTTGAAGCTATTTTAAGAGTGCTATCAAAGTCGTCCGGACTTACTTTAACATCGTCCGCCAACTCATATCCAGCAGGGGCTTCTGTCTCTCTAATTGTATAGTCATCTTTCAAGAGATTGCTGACTTCTGCAATACCTTGGTCGTTTGTCACTACTTGAGCAACTACTTGACCAGAACGATCACGAATAATATCAAATTTAGCACCTGGCAAAGCTGAACCATCATCTGATACTTTTTTAATTTGAATTTTATAAGTGTAGCCTTCTGCCTCGCCATGACCTAGGTAATATGTATAAGTTGAATTGCGGCTGTCTTCAACTCCGTTTGTCGTTGTCAAAGTAGCTGCATTTAAAAAGTTTTCGCCATCTGAAGGTGCATATGGCAGTTGAACCGAGTAATTAATCCGAATTCCTTCATTAGCCGAAAGATCTGGTAATTGAACAGAAAAATTATCATCAGTAAAGTTCACAGTAGTTTGGCCTGTAATGTCTACAGCGTTATCTAAAACCCAATCGCCATCGCGGAAGGCCCAAACTCCCTTATAAACTCGGAAAGTATCTTGTTTATAAGTAGCACCTGGAATTTTTAAAACGTCTGCTATTTTTACACCAGACATAGCTTTTCCGCTTCTGTTGACTGAAATCGAATAGCGTCCAATTGTTGGCTCAGCTTCATCCTGCCAACCAACTTTGTTTAAGTCTTCTTTTTTAGCTTGACCAATTCCAGTAAAGTTAATCTTACCTGCTGGGAAAAGTTTCCCTCCAACTGTGATATCAATTGGTACTTCTTTTGCTTTCTTAATCACATTATGATCCGCACGGACATAAAAATAAAAGGTTCCTTTTACATCCGAATGTGTTTCAACATAAGGTTCATATGTAATCGTTACTACTTTTGTTTGCTGATCTACAACTGCCTTGGCAACAACATTTCCATCTTGGTCTTTTATGTCAAAGCTACCAGTACTTGCTAAAGTAACAACATCCGGCAGTTGAACATCCGTTGTGTCTCCTGCCTTTATTTCATTATTGTGTAATTTAAACTCCACATTAATACGAAATTCTTGCCACTGATCAACATCAGAAGAAGTGAGCTCGTTTCCTTTGCTATCTGTCAGATACATCCGAGTAATGACATCTCCATGTTCTGTAGCAAAGACCTTATTTCCTTGAGTAACAAATAAACTGAATAGTAGAGTTAGGGGAAGAAAAATCATCATCAAGATTTTTTTATTCATTTTATCATCTCCTTTTCCAAAAAAAAAATACAACAACAGGATCGTTTTATAACAAAACTATCACTTCATTATAAAATAATTTCCTTGGATTTTCAAGCATTTTCTAAATTGCTTTCACAAAGAGCTCTTTTGCTAGGCACCTATCTTCAAACAAACTCAAAATAAAAAGCTATATCAAGCTTATGGCAAACTGGATCATCTTATTGATCCACTGATTACCATAAGAAGATATAGCGAGTCTATCCTAAATGACTGATACTTAGGCTCAAGAGGCAGGTCATAGTTGCAATGATGAACTACTACTGTTACCTTGTTTTCAGCCTAAAATACTTATTCAGCTAAGAATAGATGGGTGTCGAAGATGCTTAGAGTTTACTCTAGGTTAGATGACTTTTTTGATTTTCTAGATAATGGATAAGCAAAGATTAAGACTAAGAAACCAAAGGCTACCCAATGGCCTCTTTGTTCACCTGTAGCAGGCAAACTCTTTTTGTTTTCACCTGAATGCTTATCTGTTGTTTTTTTGTCTTTTTGATTGGTTGCTTCTTGACCAACCTGCTTGGATTGACTTGTATCAGATGAAGAAGCTTGACTTGAACTTTCTCCCTTATCTTGACTAGATAAATCTGTTTGGCTGTTGCTAGTGCTTGGAACAGTATGATTCGATCCCTGATTGGACGAGCTAGATGAAGAAGATGTATCTGGCTGGTTAGTCTGATTTGAGAAGTCTAACTGTACCACTACTGGATCATGGTCCGAAGCTCTGCCATGTTCTTCCATGAAAGAAGCATTGATATGGACAGGCGCAAAAATCGCTTTACCAGCTAGGTTCTTAGAGATGAAAATATTATCTAAGCTTTGGTTGCTGCCACGGTAGAAATATGAATAGCGATCAGCTGCATCATGTTCCTGCATAAGGTTAATGAGTTCATTTCCTGCAATAGCTTTAGCGGTTTCAGAGAATTCAAAGTCATTGAAATCCCCAGTCAGGACAAACTTAAGATTTGGATTTTGTCTTAAGCCTTCTTGAACAAAATTATTTAATATTTTAGCCTCTTCGATCCGGGCAGCTTGGGTATGTTGGACAGCCGGCTGGTTTGAGCCATATACAGCATCATCACCTAGCTTGGATTTCAAGTGGTTGGCAATAACAACAACATGTTGTCCCTTAAATTCAAATTCAGCTGCTAAAGATTTACGAACCTTAGTAAAAGCAGGATTCGTTGGATCGATCCGGGCTGGATTTTTAACTAGATGGCCACCTGAGAAGCTAGCTGCTTCATCACTCTTACCGGCTTCTTTTTCAACTAGTTTTACACGATCTGGGTTATAAAGAAAGGCTACACGGATATTAGATCCAGGTTTACCACCATCTTGGCCATCAAGAGGTGCAACTTCAGTATATTTGTAGTTTTTTCCTCCCAACTCCTTGATTCGGGCTGCTAGTTTTTCACCACTCTTCACACCGCTGGTCGTTCCATCATTAACGCTACCGTTATCATCTTGAACCTCGATGAGCGTGATGATATCTGGACTGTGAATTTCATTGATAAAGGAATTAGCAATTTTGGTCACCTTTTCGTCAGGTGTTTCACCTTTTTGTGTATTGGCAGAGAAATTTTCAATATTGTAAGAAGCAATCGTTAACTTATCTTCGCTAGGATAGAGAGGAGAAATCTGTCTTTGAAGACCACCGTCTACCAAATCAGGTAATTGTGTTGGATCTAGTTTATAAATTTTGCCACGATAGGTAACCACTCCAACCACATCACCATTGAAATAGTCCTTGGCCTTGGCAATGAATTTATTTCCAACGTAGACAGGGATGGTCGCTGTATTTTGGGCGTTCGGACGTAGATTGACACCACCGATATTATTTAAAGGAAGAGCCTGGTAACCCTCAGGTAAAACATAAATATCTCCTCGATACTGTGGCCCTAAGACATGTGGTTTTTTGATTGTCGTCAACATGCCTTCTAAACTTTCCCAATAGTCCAAAGCTTCATTTTCCGGCTGATAGTTATTCACATCATTATCTACTGTATCCTGAGGCATCTTATCTACAATATCAACAGGAGCAGGTAGGTCAGCCTTACCATCCTTAGTAACTGTTGAAGCCTCCAGCATCGTGACGGTCAAACTGCCACTTGGCTTGTTAAAAGTTTGTCCTTGGCGAATGCTGAGCTCTTCCATGTAGCCTTCTTTTACTCGGCCTTCAAGAGTTAATTTATCTCCAACGTCGACTTGTTCTTTGGAAACAACATAAATCGCATCTGAAGTCTTGCTATTCCCATCAGGTGTCACATCTTGAACGTAAAATCCATAACGGTCTGTCTTTGTAACAACAACATTTGAAACTCGGACATCTTTATCCTGATAAGGAGATACTTGCGATTCACCTTGAATCGTTCCTAGATTGACAACAGTCTCTGCAGTGCTTGATACGGCTTGTGCAGCAACTGTCTCTTCTTTTTTATCTGCTTCTTCAGCAGACGCAGCTCTTGAATCTCCTGAAGAATTTGTATTTTCTGCAGAACTACTAGCTGTTGAATCACTGACTGCTGAACTTTCTGCAACAGTTACTGGAGCTGAACTCAAAGAGTTTTCCGTCTCTTCAGCTCCGACTGGAACAGCCAAGGAAAGCAAAGGCAGAAAAGCACTTAATACTGCTGCTGAATAAAAAAGACGCTTTTGATAAGCTTGTTTCTTCATAAAGTTCTCCTTTTCCTAATGAAACTTAATTACTATACTGTTTATATTATATAGAAAAAACAATATTTTCGCAAACGCTTTCTTAAACTCATACATACTTCCATTTCTGTTATATATTTTGATAAATCAGTCTATATATAAAAACAGTGAAGAAAACCGATATCTAAAAATCAGCTTTCCTCACTACAAAATAGTATTTTTAATTAACAAGAATAGCTAGCGTTTCATACGGTTGTAGAGTCAGAATATGGTCAATCTGAGTCCTGCCGTAATTGGATAAAAGGACCTGGCCAGTTTGATAATCTGGTAAGATATCCACTGTAATTGGATCCATATAAAAATTATTCAAAACCAAAAGCTTTTGTCCTTGCCACTCCCGCTCAAAGGCATAGACCTGGGGACTGTCCTCATAGGCTGGCTGATAGCTACCTTCTGCTATGATAGGCAGTTCCTTACGCAAGGCAATCAATTTCTGATAAAAGCTAAAGATCGGTCCCTTGATTTCATTTTCCACATTGATAAGAGGATAGGATTTACCAGCCTTAAGCCATGGGGTTCCTGTTGTAAAACCTGCATTGACTAAATCATCCCACTGCATAGGCGTCCGAGAATTATCACGAGATTTAGCCTTGATAATCCTGAAGGCTTCCTCTGGCGATTGCCCTTCAGCAAGCAGACTCTGGTAAGCATTGAGAGACTCGACATCCACATAATCTTCCATGGAGTCGTAGTCAGGGTCCACCATACCAATCTCCTCCCCCATGTAGATATAAGGCGTCCCGCGCGACAGATGAATACTGGCTGCCAACATGGTTGCCCCTTCATTTCGGAAATTTTCTACATCGACAAAGCGGTTGAGAGCTCGCGGCTGATCATGATTGTTCCAAAAGAGAGCTGACCAGCCTTCATGATTGCTCATTTCCTTCCCCCAAGTATGGAAGAGGCGTTTTAACTCTTCAAAGTCAAAAGCCTTAAGCGTCCACTTCTGTCCATCCTCATAGTCCACCTTGAGATGATGGAAATTAAAGGCCATAGATAGCTCCTGCCGGTCTGGTGCAGTGTAAAGAATACAATTTTCAATCGTCGTTGCACTCATCTCACCAACCGTCATAAAGGAATTGTCTTTCCCAAAGGTCGCTTCGTTCATCATGTGCAGATAGTCATGGACGATTGGCTTGTCCGTGTATGCTGGCTTGCCGTCATTTCCTGGGCAGTCCTCCAATACCTCGTCCTTACCAATCAAGTTGATCACATCAAAGCGGAAGCCTTTGACGCCCTTGTCCCGCCAGAAATTTACCACCTTAAAAAGCTCTTGACGAACATTGGGATTGCGCCAATTGAGATCTGCTTGGGTGACATCAAAAAGGTGCAGATAGTATTTGCCCGTATCGCCAAATGGCGCCCAGGCGCTGCCACCAAACTTGGACAGCCAGTCCGTTGGCTCATCCCGCAGGATAAAGAAGTCCTGATAGTAGGAATCCCCAGCCAGCGCCTTTTGAAACCACTCATGTTCAATCGAGCAATGGTTAAGAACCATGTCCAGCATAAAGTCAATACCATGCTGCTGGCCAACCTTGACCATCTCTTCAAAATCCGCCATATTTCCAAAGATAGGATCAACAGCCGTATAATCTGAGATATCGTAGCCATTGTCCCGCTGCGGACTTGGATAGAAAGGATTGAGCCAGATCATGTCCACTCCTAGCTCCCTCAGATAGGGAAGTTTTTCAATAATCCCGCGAAAATCTCCTACTCCGTTCCCCGTCGTGTCTTTAAAAGATTTTGGATAAATTTGGTAGACTACCTTTGTTTTATCTAATGCCATGTTTTTCCTTCTTTTGAATATAAAAGAGGTGGGATGAATATTTCATTCCTTGAAAGGAATAGAATTTCTCATCCCATCCTCAAGAGTCTGGAAGACCTATCTCATAAGAGAAGCCCAACTTCCATCATGTAATTCTTAAATTTTTGTTGCTGTCATCAGGGCGTCTCCAACTGCTATCTGGCGTGGCAAACTGCCCAATGCATCCGCTTGGTATTGATCTTGATTGGTAATGATGACTGGAGTTTCTGTCACATAACCTGCATCTTTAATGAGATCAATGTCAAAACTGATTAATTTATCGCCAGCTTTTACTCGATCTCCTTGACTGACATGAGCTGTGAAACCTTTACCTTCAAGATTCACCGTATCCATACCGATGTGCATAAGCATTTCTACACCTTGATCAGACACGATACCTACAGCATGCTTGGTTGGAAATAGAACCGATACAACGCCGTCTACCGGGGCAAGCAAGTCTCCTTGACTTGGTTCAATCAGGACACCTTGTCCCATAACTCCTTGAGCAAAGACTGGATCTGTTGCTTGACTAAGTTCTTTCACTTGGCCAGATAAGGGACTTGCAATTTCAACTAAGTCAGCTAAAGGCGCAGATTTTTTTGCTTCTGTCAGGGCTTCAGCTTGTGGTGCTTTAACTGCTGCATCTTCTGCTTTGGTAAAGAGACCCAAGCGACGGAAGATCATGGTCAGCACAAATGGAACAGCGATTGCAACGAGCATAATCGCAGCAAAGGCTAACATATATTTAGGTTGGATTGACAAGATACCTGGAAGTCCACCGACTCCGATAGCATTCGCCTTCACATTAAAGCTTACAGACAAAAGACCTGCAATGGAGGAACCCATCATTCCTGCTACAAAAGGATAGATATATTTTACGTTGACCCCAAATAGAGCTGGCTCAGTTACACCAAGATAAGCAGAAATCGTAGCTGGAAGGGCAATCTGCGCTTCTTTTTCATTATGACGATTCATCCAATAATAAGCAAAAACAGCAGATCCTTGTGCAATATTTGACAGAGCAATCATTGGCCAAAGTCCAGTACCACCTGCATCTGCCACTAACTGGGAGTCAATCGCATTGGTCATGTGATGCAAACCTGTAATAACAAAAGGCGCATAAAGAGCTCCAAAGACAGCCCCAAAGAGCCATTTAACAGGACCAGTTAGACCTGCAAGAACGATCGTAGATAGCCATTGACCTAAAGTCCAACCAATTGGCCCCAAAACTGTGTGAGCCAAGATAATCGCCGGCAAGAGAGATAGGAAAGGCACGAAAATCATGGAAACAACTTCTGGAATCCGTTTTCTCCAAAAGATTTCCAAATAAGACAAGGAAAGCCCTGCTAGTAAAGCTGGAATAACCTGAGCTTGGTAGCCTATCCGTTGCACTGTAAAGAATCCAAAATCCCAAACCCAATTTTTAGCAATTTCTGATTGGGGAGTTCCTGCTACTAAATAAGCATTCAGGAGCTGAGGAGACACCAAACAGATCCCCAAAACAATCCCAAGAATCTGGCTAGTCCCCATCTTACGACTCACAGACCAAACAATTCCAACTGGTAGGAATTGGAAAATTGCCTCTCCTGGTAGCCAAAGGAAGTGGTTTACTCCAGCCCAGAACTTTGAAACATCCACAATCGTTTTATAAATCGGCTCTCCATCTTTAGTAAACTGAAGTACACCATCAACCACTTTTTGACCAAAAGCTTGAATTTGCACACCTTCTAGGATATTACGGAAGCCAAGAATCAAACCACCAACGATAATCGCTGGAATAATTGGCGTAAAAATCTCAGCTAGCATGGTCATGACGCGCTGAACCGCATTTTGATTGATCTTAGCTGCAGCCTTAGCTGCTTCTTTTGAAACACCTTCAATTCCAGAGACAGCTGTAAAATCATTATAAAATATTGGCACATCATTTCCAATAATAACCTGGAATTGTCCTGCATTCGTAAAGGTGCCTTTGACAGCTCCAATTTCTTCAATAGCTTTTACATCAGCTTTTTTCTCATCAATAAGTACAAAACGCATCCGAGTGGCACAGTGGGTTACTGCAGACACATTTTCCTTACCACCAATGGCATCCAATAAGACTTTCGCCTCTTTTTCAAATTTGCCCATTTGATTATTGGCTGGAAAACCAGCACTCTCCTTATATTTATTTGTTAGTTTCCTAACAGCTTTCTAATACCAATTGTAAACGATACCAAACATGTATGAAAGATGTCCGTTGATTTCTCCCTTATTATTTGCTAAAATTTCAGTAGTTGTATGATAAAAATAAAACAAGTGGGTCAATTATGAAGAAATACCAACAATTATTTAAACTAATCGAGCAAGATATCCTGAGCGAGAAATACCCCGTTGGTGAATTTTTGCCAAGCGAGAATGAATTAACTCAGATTTATAAAGTCAGCCGTGATACTGTCCGAAAGGCTCTGGAGCAACTTCAAAAAGAAGGATTAATCCAAAAATTTAAGGGACAAGGATCCAAAATCGTCAAGCAGGAACACATCAATTTTCCAATCTCCAATCTGACTAGCTACCAGGAACTCGTCCTACAAAATAAACTAGACTCTAAAACCAATGTCATCAGCCTAGAAAAGATAACCGTAGATAAAAAACTTGCTAAGCTAACTGGTTTTCCGGAATATCGCTTGGTTTGGCGAATTGTTCGACAAAGAGTTGTTGATCAAGTTGCTTCTGTCCTTGATATTGATTATTTAGATAAAGAGCTTGTTCCTACGATGACGAGAGAAATTGCAGAGCATTCCATCTATCATTTCATTGAAAATGATCTTGGACTTAGCATCGACTATGCTAAAAAGGAAATCACCATTGATCATGCGACCAGTCGAGATAAAATTTTGCTCGATATTGAGAGAGAAAACCATGTCGTTTCCGTCAAATCTCAGGTTTATTTAGCGAACGGGCAGCAATTTCAGTTCACAGACAGCAGACACAAACTTGATAAATTTCGCTTTGTTGATTTTGCCAAAAGGCACAACTAAGAAAAAGAGCTGAAAGTTGTAAACTTCCAGCTCTTTCAGATTTATTTATTTAATTTAGGAGATTTAGATGAAAAAATTTTTTTAAAATGTTTTATTGCTACTTTTGCTTTTGCTTTTTACTGCTTATGTTTCTTGAGTGGGGAAAAGTGAAAAGGTTGGGGAGCTATGATTATTTATTGTCATTGGACTGTCCTCTTTTCTTTTAAGATGAATATAGTATAACCAGCAAAGCTTAAGGAAGACTTATAGATTTCTTGAAAAAAGCTTAAATGGTTAATGTCCTGATGCATTACTTCCATTTACCTACCTCCCGTACATCTACTCGTCGAATTTCTAGATTATAAACAATCTCAGCCTTAGGGCTACCTTGACTATTTTTTTTGACTCCTTTTAAATGCCCTCCATTGATAAATCCAATCATCACTTTATCCGTAAATTCCTCTTTTTGTAATTTTAACTGTTCTGGAAGGTGTTGATATATTTCTGAGCTAACAGACTCACGTTCATTATTTCGCAGATAGATAATCTCTGACCCGTCATTGACATTAAAGCTTAAGTCAAGGCCAGCAAGGGTTCCATAATCTGGCACTGCCATATCTAGCACTCCATCATTTCGTAGATAGACTTTATTTCCATAAGTATCATAAACTACTGGAATGATACGAGCATAGACAAAACCTTCTCCTCCACCACTTTTAAAAATCAGAGAAAATTCGATTTTACTGATACCGCTGTAATGCTCTTTTAGGTAGGTTGCGATTTGTTCCTCAAAAAGCTGGTAGCCATGCCGGTAGAGATTGTCCACTTTCATTCTGTCCATGAAAAACTTAGCTCCGATTGCTAGCACAAAAAGTCAAAGCAGAGATAAAAACATTATTTTTACTCGTTTCATCATAGAAAATACTATGTCTTTCTATATGCAGTGTATCATAAAAGTTGACTAAACAAAAACTTGAGAATGTTTACGCAAGTGTACTTGTTTGTTATTCTATTTTGATAATCAAAAACAGACCTTCTTTATCGAAAGTCTGTTTGATTTACACATAGGCAACTATTTAGTAACTTCTTCATCTGCTTCTACTTGTTCAGAAATTTCTACTTTAACCTTGGTGACACGGCCATTTTTAACCTTGTCATTGGTTAAAATCAGTTTCTTATTCTGACTTTCCACCTCAAAGCTGATGCGTTCTTTTGGATCTGGAATAGTTCCTACACCAGTCAAGTAGTAACCCGCGATCGTATCCACATCGTCACTTTCAATTTCAACTTCAAAGTATTCATTAAAGTCATTGAGGGTCATAGTACCTAAGACAATGTATGTATTCTCACCGATTTCATGGACTTCAATTTCGGCCTTATCGGTCTCATCATCGATCTCACCAACAATCTCCTCCAAGAGATCCTCAAGTGTAACCAGACCGGCCATACCGCCATACTCATCCAAGAGAATCGCCATTTGATTTTGCGTGTTACGCAACTCCTTGAGCAAATCATCGACAAACATAGTCTCCGGTACAAAGAGCGGCTCCTGCAGGATCTTGCGCAGAACGATATTGTCAAAACCATTGATGAATCCTTCATTAAGCAGTCGCTTGGTATGAATCAGGCCAATGACATTGTCCTTATCACCATCATAGACAGGAATCCGCGAGAAACTCTGCTTGAGAATACTTTCGATGATTTCTTTGGTATCGTCCTGAATATCAACCATAAAGGCATCTGTCCGGGGCACCATCAGTTCACGCGCCATCAGCTCATCCAGCGAGAAAATCCCCTGTAGCATCTCAATCTCATCCGCATCCAAGGTCTCCTCACTATTGGTCAGCATATACTCAATCTCATCTCGGGTCATCTTTTCATCTGCATCATCAAACTTCATCGGCGTAATGCGACTTAACAGATTAGTTGAGGCCGACAAAAGCCAGACAAAGGGACTGACGAGCTTGCCCAAAAAGATGATAAAAGGAGCTGTTCGAACAGCCAAATCATCCTTAAGATTGAGTGCGATCCGTTTAGGATAAAGCTCACCAAATACAATAGAAACGTAGGTCAAAAGGGCCAAGGCTAGAAAAGACGCTATGGCATGTGCTGTTTTAGAATTGCCCATCAAACTTGAAAATACACGACCGAGAGTATCAGCAAAGCTGGCCCCTGATAAGATATTGATGAGGGTAATACCTACCTGAATAGTAGATAAAAAGTTATTGGGATTTTCTAAAACCTGTAAGAGGCGAATGTACTTTTTATCACCTTCCTCTGCCTTCTGCTCAACACGCGCCCGATTGAGTGACACCATGGCCATCTCTGCCGCGGAAAAGAAAGCATTTAAAAAGGTTAAAACGACTAATAATAAAAACTGTAACAAAAGGGTCTGACTGCTGGGGTCTTCCATGAGTTTCCTCTCCTAAAAAGTATAATCAACCCTGATTATAACATATTTTTGAGTTTCGTGCACACAGATTTTATAGAAACTTATGTTCTGATTAGGATTCCAGATCTTGTAAAACCTTTTCTAGTCTTGAAATAGCCCCAACTGGTAGGGCAGTCAGAGGATACTTTTGGTTAAAGGCCAACAAGAAGTTTAGCCGAATCTGCATTCTTTCTCGAATCAATTTCTTGTAAGCATTATCAAAATTAGGAAGGGGATATCCCTCGTATTCAAGATAATCAAAGCCTACTATATGACCAAAGGGTTTGAAATCTGCTGTCCCATCCACTACCTGCTCAATGACATCTAAAGATACTTCCTTTGAGACAGCCTTCCCCATGTAAGACCCAGTATTGATAATATAACAGGATACTCCCGACTCAAATAAACGACAGAATTTTCGGTAGTCTTCTACCAAAGGATAGACACGAAAAGGATTTGCATAAGGTTCAATCACCAACTCATCATGCAACCCCAGAACATTTTCTGCATTGGAGCGTTTGGTCATCAAAGTACAACCCATCGTGGAGGCCATCAGAGGATCGTGAATTCTGACTAGAGGGGGTAGAGAGTCATCTTTCATAATCCAAAAAATAGCATTGATAGCTTCGTCAATTCGATCCAGTCGATTTGGAGTCGAAAAGCGAGACTTGACCGTTCGACCATTTCCATTGCGGATATCTTCAGTAACTAACACCTTTCTCCCATTTTCGTCTAAGGTTACTCCGCAGTTTTGCACAGTGATAAAGAAATCTTGTTCCCTATGTCCAGTTGGATAGTCACTCGTCTTATCAAAATAAGATGGCTCTAAGGCAATTGAAGATCCGTCCTTGATAGAGATAATAAAGGCATCATCATGGAGAACCTTGATGTCATATTTTTGACCATGTTTGGCGTGCGTAAGAGTGGATTTTCCAGAACCAGATAGACCAAAAAATGAAGCAACGAAATCTTTTTTATCATTATTTTGCTTAAAAATTTTCAGACCACCGTGACAAGCTACGTAGCCATTTCTAGCAGCAGTTGCCCAGGCCAAAGTCAGAGTGGCTTTTTTCAACTCTCCAAAATAATTTAAACCTAAAATAACTGCACAGTTGTGATTAGTATCAAAGTAGACAAGACCATCTGGATATTCTGGATGCTTCCACTTGGGATCAAAAAAGACAAAGATATCATTTTCCTCATATTTTTTTGAAACTCTCAGACGGTTCTTAAATTCTTCATCTAAAATTTGGAAATTTAGTAGCCATGAATAGAGATTGTTTATTTCTTCTTTAGGAACCATGAGGTGGGCACAGACCATAAAGTCTTCATCCAGCCCAACAACTGCATCCGCTTTGTAAAAATCTCTATGATGAGCTTGGTAAATAGCACTACGAACTAGAAAAAGTAAGGTTTCATCTTCTTGACTATCTCTACCATAAATCCTTCTAGCCTTTGCCGTTCGCCCAACGACTGCTCCTGAATTCGTCAGTAAAACCCGTGCATAAGAAGGAAGACCCAACTCCTTTGTATGAATCACAGGCATATCTAAGACCACTGTTCCAGCTGCTGAAGCTAACTGGTAGGCCTCTTCTACCGTTTTGATAGACTGAACCTGATTCTCATAAAAGGCTGTTTCCACGATAGTCTTCAGAGGGGAAAAGTAAGAAGAATTTTTCCTTATTTCTTGTGGGGAAAATTTACGACGTGTTACCATGACCATACCTCCTTTATCCTATTACTACCATTTTAGCATAAATATACTGTTTCGTGTTATAAAAATTCAAATAAAAAAATAGGAGAAAGATTCCTTTCTCCTATTTTTTTATAATTCCAAATTCTTCATTCTTCTTGATCTCCTGAGCTTCTTTATGATTGTCATAGAGGTTAGCTAGGAATTTTACAATTTCTTTGATGATGGAGTAAGTCGGAATAGCCACAATCATTCCGATAATACCATAGATGTTACTGGATAAGAGCAAGAGAACCATGATAGTAATCGGATGGACTTTCATAACTCCTCCTACAATCCGAGGGTAGAGGATATTTCCATCAATCTGCTGAACAATCAGCATATAAATGACAGCTATCAACATCCTCTTTGGATCTGTAAAGGCATGACTGATGATCATTGGGATCAAACCGATACTTGGTCCAACATAAGGAATCAAATTAGCCAAGCTAGAGAAAATGGCAAATACTAAAGCATATTTAATTCCGATAGTACTATAACCAATATAGGCTAGGCAACCAATAATTACTGCATCAATAGAAATTCCGCTGATATATCGTGAAACTGTTGCATTTAGATTCTTCAGCAAGGAAGAAATGTTGAGCTTGTCTCGCTTTAGAATACTGCGTTCCAGCATTGGCAGAAGCTTATGACCATCCAGTAAGAAATAAACAAGGAAAATTGGAGTCATAATGATGATAAAGACGGTATTGATTACAGCCGATACCACGCTGCCCAGGCTGTTCGTTACCCCGTTTAGAATATTTCGCAGAATATCAATATAAGATAGATTCAGCTGTTGCAGGGTAGATTGGATATTGAGATTTTTGAATACAGGATTTTGAGCTAAGTCATTGACCCAGCTATAGACATAACTATAGAGATTTTGGCTCGAATTAATCAAACTAGTCAGCTGAGTGACTAAGATAGGTAGGAGGTAGATAACTGCTAAAACAATAGATCCAAATAAAATTGTCAATGTCAGCAGGACACCTAAGATACGGTTTAATTTCAGGTATTTTTCCAAAAAGACCACTAAAGGGTTGGCAATATAATATAAAAAACCTGCTATTAAAAAAGGGATTAAGATAGTATTTACAACACTGATCACTGGAGTAATCAAGTCCCCCATCATTCTCCACAGGAAAAAGACAAGTGTTGCTAGTAAAACTTCCACTGTCCAAAAAAATAACTTACTCTTATGAAACATTCTTTTCCTCCTATCAGTTATTTTACCATAAATTTTGTTATAATAGAGGGGATTTAATGAAAGAAAGAATAAAAATGGAAAAGATTATCAAGCTGGAAAATGTAAGCTTGGCAAAACAAGGCCAAACCATCTTAAAAAATCTCAACTGGCAGGTGAACAAGGGAGAACATTGGGCCATACTCGGTCTCAACGGCTCAGGAAAGTCAACTCTCTTACGCCTACTCATGGCCGAGCATTGGAAGACCCAAGGAAAGGTGACAGTCCTAGGTACGGAATTTGGTGCCGGTGATATCCCTCAGCTACGAACTAAGATTGGAGTAGTTGGTTCCTTCATTGCGGAGCGCCTACCTAGCCATCTCACTGCCGAAGAAATCGTCTTAACAGGTAAGTATAAAAGCAGTATTCTCTATGCTGCTTATGGACAAACCGAGCTGGATCAAGCTAGGGAAATGCTGGCTTCCATTGGCGGAAAAGACTTAATTGGCCGGAGCTACATCAGTCTGTCTCAAGGTGAAAAGCAGCTCTTGCTGATTGCCCGCAGTCTTATGGAAGAGCCAGAACTGCTTATCTTGGATGAAGCAACTAGTGGATTGGATCTCTTTGCCCGCGAGCGCCTGCTAAATCAAATCAAAAAGATTACACAAATGGACCAAGCACCAACTATCCTCTATGTCACCCACCATGTAGAGGAAATTATATCCGCTTTAGACCATGTCCTACTCCTGAAAGAAGGCGAAATTATAGCCCAAGGTCCAAAAGAAGATATCCTCCAAAAAGAGGTCATGGACCGCTTTTATCCTCAGCCAGTCGAGCTGATTGAATTGGGAGAAGGTCGCTATTTCATCAAAGTAGAAGGCAACTTCTTATGAGGCAGTTTTTAAACATCATTTTCAATCTGGGCTATTTCCTGATTCTGACCATGACTGCGATTGCCTTGCTTTTCCTGTCTGGGCAAATTCTGCTGTCCCACACATACATCCCTTTGAGGATTCCAGAAGGAGTCCAATTCGTCAGTAATCCTTGGTATTTCTACCCTATCCTCCTGCTCTTTCTCTTCAGCCTCTTTTTAATCCGACCTCTGCTAGAAAAGGTTCAGACCAAGCATCTTTTTTGGAGCCTGTCTCTCATCTTTATCGTAGCCGCGATTTTTCTGATAACGGCCTACGATGGCCGCATTCGAGCTGACGCCAAGCACGTTTTCAATGCAGCCCTGGCCTTTAATCAAGGGGATTACAGCTCGCTGACAACCGTCGGAAGCTACATGTACCGCAATCCCCATCAGCTAGGACTGATGACTCTGGAGCGACTTTATGCTTTTATTTCTCCGACGACTCAGTTTGCCTTTAGCATGAATGTCGTCTGGACTCTACTTAGTCATTTCTTGATTTACAAGATTACTTCCCTTCTCAATGCCAGAGAAATAATCCAGAAATACACGATTCTGCTGACATTTCTCTTTCTACCACAGCTCTTTTTCGTTCTCTTTGTCTACGGCACCATTCCTGGGCTCTTCTTCTGTCTGCTCAGTTTCTATGCTTTTATCAAGCTGGACCAGAAAGGAAACCTACTCTATGCCTTGTTGGGAGCTGCTAGCATCAGTCTAGCCTGCCTCCTGCGCAACAACTATATCATCTTTGCCATCATGCTGATCGGATGTTGCTTCCTGTCCATCTTTTATAAATGGTCTTGGAAAAAACCACTAGCTATCGTCCTGATTGTAGTTGGTATCGTCTTTTCAAACAAGGGTTTGACAGCCTACTATGAACAGCTGATTGGCGGAAAGATCGGTGTCGGTACCCCAAAAATCGCCTATATCACTATGGGCCTACGGGATGATCCTAATCGGCAGACCTTGGGAGGCTGGTATGATGCTTACAATACCAAGATTCTCAAGCGCAACAAGTACAATGAAAATTTGGCTACAGAAATGGCCACTCGGGATTTGAAAAATATTTTGATTCACTTCAGCAAGCATCCTGCTTATGCGCTGAGATTCTTCTATGAAAAAGTCAAGTCTACCTGGACTGAGCCGACGTTTCAGTCCATTTGGACCGGACCGCAGATTGAGCGCCAGCAATATATGAAGCCAACTGTCCTGCGCAGCATTTATGAGGAAAGAAGCGGTTATCAGATTGTTAATTTCCTGCTCTTGACCCTACTAGCCAGCATCTATCTGCTGTCCTGTTTCTTTATCTTGCGTAATTTTTTCGTCACTAGAGGAAAGCTGACACCTTTTGACCTCTATCCTTTCATCTTTCTCTTGGGAGGTGGTCTCTTCCACTTCTTCTGGGAAACCAAGAGCCAGTATGTCTATATCTATGTCCTGCTTCTCATCCCTTCCGCCGCTCAATCCTTAGTCGATCTGAGTGATTGGTGGAAGAACAAAGGAAAAGAGAAATTAATAGACCAGCTTGAGAAAAACCTATAAAACTTGAACACTTGACAAGAATTCCTTATAATTTTATAGGATTGTTAAGTGACACAAAGTTGAATTTGTAATTAAAATTTTTTGTATTTTGCGAAGGGAGAATAGTGATTTATGTTTTCAATATTAGGTGCAGTATTATTTGGAATTATAGCAATTATGACAGTTTTTGTTGCTTGCGGTCTGCCTTTGGGCGAATTTACAATGGGTGGACAACATAAAATCTTACCTAAGAAATTTAGACTTGCGTCAGTCGTTTCTGTGGCTATCCAAATTTTTGCCATAATCATTATTTTGCAAGCCGGAGGTTTTATTCCCCTGTGGCTGTCTTTCAAGGTTACTAAATATATTTGTTTCTTCTTTGCCGCTTACCTATCCTTGAATACGATTATGAACATGATTTCAAAAAGTAAGAAAGAAAAATATGTTATGACTCCGATTTCACTTATAGCCGGAATATGTTTTTGGATAACAGCATTACAGATGTAGTATGTGAAATGAGGATCATCTACAGTGCGTCAAATTGGAATTTGTAGATGTGAGAAAAATGTAATGGCAACATATTCAACTTAAATCGAAATCATATAAAATTACGAGGAAGTTGTAAGATGAATAATTATATAAAATTAAATGAAGATAGATGGAATAATGTAAAAAATGACTACACTGAGCCATTGACACATGAAGAATTAGAAGAAGTTAGAAAACATCCAATTTCTGTTGCATTAACTGTTGGGAAAAAAGTTCCAACAGAATGGTTTGAAAAAGCCAACGGGAAAAAGATATTAGGTTTAGCTTGTGGTGGTGGACAGCAGGGAGCTGTTTTTGCTGCAAAAGGTTATGATGTGACCATAATGGATTTTTCTAAATCACAATTAGAAAGAGATGAGTTGGTTGCTAAAAGAGAAGGCTTAAAAATCAATACGGTTCAAAGCGATATGACAAAACCATTTCCATTTGAAAATGAAACTTTTGATATTATTTTTAATCCGGTTTCAAATGTATATATAGAAGATTTAGAAAACATGTATAAAGAAGCCTCTCGAGTATTGAAAAAGGGTGGATTGTTAATGGTCGGATTTATGAATCCTTGGATATACATGTATGATGCTGACACTGTATGGGACAAACCCGATGAGGAATTACTTTTAAAGTTTTCAATACCTTTTAATTCAAAAGAGCTTGAAGAGGAAGGCAAGATAACCATAAATCCAGAATATGGATATGAATTTAGCCATACCTTAGAAACTCAGATTAGAGGACAACTTAAAAATGGTCTCGCTATGATAGATTTTTATGAATCATGTGATAAAAGAAATAGATTATCACGTTATGGAAATGACTATATCGCTACATTTTGCATTAAACTATAATGTTATAGAACATACTTCAGTATAATAGCCCGTTTTATTTTCCGTAAGGGTTAAAATCTAAAAATCCCAGTTTGTATAATTGAATATAACGATTTGAGAAACAGTAAATCACGAAGATTTACTGTTTTTTTGCTCATTTTGAGAAGTCATAACCACCCGTGAAAACTGGTGACTTGTACACCGGCTATAAGCCATTTCACTCCAGCGACGTCTAAAGACGTTCACTGAACTTCGTTCAGGTTAATGCTATGGTTACTTGACTAATGCCTATAACAACGGGACTTCACCTTGTTCTAAAACCGCCATCTGAGAACGGTTTGACACTTAACTTATCAAAGACAAGGTCATTTTTTCCCAATCGCCTATATATTTAGAAACTATCTTTTCATTTAGGCCAACGGGACTTATATGATACCCTCTCGTCCAAAACTTTCGATTGTCATAATGTACCCCCTCTTATTTTTCAATCTGAACAGGAGGAGGGATTTTGAATGGAAATGAATAAGACTTAGTTTTGTGTTATTAGCTTTTTCATCACTTCATTTTAATCATAATCAGCATACCTCCACCAAGCTATTGTTGCGATAAGACCTAGAATGCTTACCCCAAACAAACTGACAATGCTCCCAAAATTCAATAGTGCTTTTCCTGCAATACCACTTGCGAGTGCAGGAATCGCCCATGGGATGTATTTCCCAAAGTTAAGAGCAGAACCAAGTTGAGAAAAAATAATTGTAAAAATAATAAATGCCAATGGTGACAGATATCCTCTGCCTAAACAAGCAAAAAAAGCTACTGGAGTAGAGAGTATGATCGTAAGAGTAGTACAATAACCAAAAGTAAGTATACCTTTGAAAATCACCGTTAAGCTCCCACCCTCAAGCCCAATCAGATTGCCAGCTAATAATCCTAATAAAAGTGCAAAAATTGATAGAATATAGCTCCATAGAGCGATAACGATAAACTTGGATAATACGATTGTATCTCTTTTCATCGGGAGCGCTAATAGGTCTATCATCGTTTTATCAGAATATTCTCTACCAAAAACCCAAGATGCTGTAAATCCAAAAATGAGCAATCCCCCAACAGAAATGACTTGTGATACGGTCATTAAGTACGACGACCAGTCTGTTAACCTCATCATTTCCATTTTTGCAGAAATCAATCCAAGATTTTTGAAATTCTCTGGATATTTCATCATAGTTGCAAACAACCCAACAATAAAAGGAACTAAACAGATAGAACAAGCAGTTACGATGGAAAGTTTTGATTTTATTAACTTTTTCCATTCAATTAAAATACAGGAACTAAGCTTTTTCATTCGAAACACCTCCATTATAGTCATTCAGTATTCTTAAGAAATAATGCTCTAAATCTTCTTTCTCAACAGTCAGTGATTTAGGTGGATAACCTGCATTAACTAGCAATGTAGCAATTTTTTCCGGATATTCCACAGCTTTTGTATCAGTTAATTCTAGGAAATCGATATTATTTTCTGTGTCTGATTGAATGTTTACATGATAGCCCTGGTTAGATAATACTTCTTTCATAGCCTTATTATTAGAGCCACTTACTAGTAACTTCTTTTCTAAGTACTGCTCTAATTCATTGCTTTCAACTTCTCTTATAAGTCTGCCCTCATGTACAATAACTATCCTAGTAGCAATTTTAGATATTTCTTCCAGATTATGACTTGAAATAAGAACAGTTGTGCCTAGATTATTCGCCAATTCCTTTAATAGTTCTCTCACTTCAATAACTCCAAAAGGATCTAATCCATTTGTTGGCTCATCAAGAATTAGAATTTTAGGTTTATGAATAATCGCTTTTGCAATTCCTAAACGCGCAACATTTCCTAAAGAAAGATGCTTCTCCTGTTTATGTTCATATTGCTTTAGTTTTAATTTCTCAATTACCCAGTCAATATTATCTTTATTAACCCCTCTTAATTTACTAATGATTTCTAAATTTTCTCTCACCGTTAAATCCGGATAAGAATAAGGCGTCTCAATAATATAACCTATTTCGTTTCGAAGTTCTAAATTATTCAGATCTAACTTTTTTCCTTGAATATAACACTCTCCTGATGTAGATTTTATCAATCCTAGCATCATTCTCATCGTTGTTGTTTTACCCGCACCATTCAGTCCTAAAAAACCTACTATTTCACCAGGTTTTATTGAAAGATTCAAGTTGTCGACAACATTTTTTGTTCCATATCTTTTAGAAAGATTTGCGGTTCTAATTGCTTCTTTCACCATTACCTATCCTCCTTAGTAATTTGTTCCACAACTCCTTGTATGACTAACCTCAATGTGGTATCAAATTGTTCTTCACCGATTTCCTCGATGTGTAATATAGTCATAGCAATCGTTCTAAATAAAGCAGAGACGATTTCTACCGATACATTCTCTCTAATGTTGATTCGAGATACAATTTCTTTAACCATCCTATCATCTATCAGATGATGATTTGTTATCACCTCTTTCGGCAATTTTCTTATGAGTAATTCCATTTCATGATTTTTAAATATGGTATACATAAATGAATAGCGAAAATCTTGATAAAAATCATAAAGTAACTGTACCAGACGATTTGTATCTATCTTGGTTTCCATACCTAATTGTTCTGTCAGGCGATTCATAACATCTATTTGATATTCTTCTAAGACTGTAAAAAATAACATTTCTTTTGAAGAATAAAAATTATAAAAAGAACCTTTAGAAATATCTACCATTGCTGCCATCTGGTCTACAGTGGTTTTCTTAACCCCATATCTTTGAAGGCATTCCTTTGCAACTTTATGTAATTTCTTTCTAATTACTTCCTTTTCTTCAGTAGTAAAAGCAGTAGCCATAACTTCCTCCTGAAAACTCTATGACGTTTTTTGGTTTTACAGTCATAGGATATCATATAAATTGAAAAATGTCAAAAGTCTTATATCTTCTTTGTAAGAAAATATAAGACTTTAAATTTACACACATCATACCCCTCTTCTTTTAGACCTATTTATTTGAGTGTCACAATTTAAAAAATAAGGATACAGTACTGAAAGCTCCTATTGTCTGGCTTTTCTCTCTGTATCCTTATTGTATCTCAAGTTCCTTCTCTCAATTTCTCAATCATGACCAAGAAAGGTGGATTGTTAATCTGATTGATGGTCTTGTAGAGGGCAACGGTGAAGTCCTGCTGAGGCAGCTGACTGACGAAGTCTAGCACCGCATCTTTCTCAACTTCGCCACCTTCATGCCCATAGTAAATCATGATAGCTGCACGGCCGCCATTTGCTAAGCCTTGACAGACCTTTCCCAGAGCTTCCAGTGTCGTATCGGGTCGGGTAATGACAGACTTGTCCGCCGAAGGCAAGTAGCCAAGATTAAAAATAGCTGCTTTGAAATGGTCTGTGTATTGGTCCAGAGTCTCATGGCCAGCCAAGATTAGCTGAGCATTGTCCAAGCCAGCTTCTGCCAAGCGCTGGCGGGTCTTTTCCACAGCCTGCTCCTGAATGTCAAAAGCATAGACCTGCTTGGCCAACTTAGCCAGAAAGAGGGTGTCATGTCCGTTGCCCATAGTAGCATCCACCACGATATCTTCCTTGGTCACGACTTCTGCCAAAAAGGCATGGGCCATCTGTAAGGGTCTTAACATACGAATTTCTGCTCCTTTGCTTTACAACCTTGCTTGCTGCCACGACGACGCATTTCTGCCTCTATTGCATTGAGAACTTCCCATTTATTGAGGCTCCACATAGGGCCAATCAACATATCCCTTGGAGCATCGCCCGTGATGCGGTGGATGACGATATGCTCGGGGATAATCTCTAGTTGGTCACATATGATGGAGACATACTCCTCCTGACTGAGCAGCTGCAGCCGCCCTTCGTGATAATCCCGCTGCATACGGGTATTGGTCATTAAGTGGAGTAGGTGAAGCTTAATTCCCTGGATGTCATTGTCCGTAACACAGCGGCGGACATTCTCCAACATCATCTCATGGGTCTCACCCGGCAGGCCATTGATCAAGTGGGAAACAATCTCCGCCTTGGGAGCTAGCTTACGGACTCGCTGGACCGTCTCCACATAAAGCTCATAAGAATGGGCACGATTGATAAGATCTGAGGTCTCCTCATAGGTGGTCTGAAGCCCCAGCTCTACAGTCACATGCATACGCTCAGACAGATCAGCCAAGTAAGCAATAGTCTCGTCAGGCAAGCAGTCCGGCCGAGTTCCGATATTGAGTCCAACGACACCTGGCTCGTTTATGGCTTGCTCATACCGCTCACGGATCACTTCAAGGTTCTCATGTGTATTAGTGAAGTTCTGGAAATAGACCAGATACTTGCGAACATCTGGCCACTTGCGATGCATGAAGTCAATTTCCTTGTAAAACTGCTCGCGGATGGGCGCATCTGGTGCCACAATAGCATCACCAGAGCCCGAAACGGTACAAAAAGTACAGCCTCCATGCGCTACCGTACCATCCCGATTGGGACAGTCAAAGCCCGCATCGATGGGCACCTTAAAAGTCTTCTCACCAAAAAGTTTTCGATAATAATCATTCAAAGAATTGTAAGATTTCATACCTTTCATTCTACCACAAAAAATAGTTTAGAAACAAAAATTCCCTCATTCACAAGGAAAGAAGGAAATCACCGCTCCCACTGATAACGCTTGAGGTCCACACAGCCATTGGCCTTCAAGTCCACTCCCTCCGCCCAGAGCAAGTGTCTCTGGTCTTCCCAGCCAGGTGTGAGGCGCCCTGTCGCATTGACTACCCGATGACAAGGGTGCTTGCTGCCATAAAGCTCCGACTGGCTGAGGATCTTTCCTACCAAGCGAGCGTTTTTAGGCCTCCCAATCAAACGGGCAATCTGACCATAGGTCGCCACGCGCCCAGAGGGAATACTATCTACTAATGCCAAAACAGCATCGATGAGTTCTTGATTTAAATTGGACAAGCTAACCTCCTAATCTTGTTTGCTCCTATCTTAAAGAAAGAGACTTTCTTTGTCAAGACAAAAAGGCTGGCAAAGCCAACCTTCCTCATCTCTATTTATTTCTGCTTCCCTTTGAAACGCCACTGAAAGCGTAGCTTGTCATAAAAGGGAAATTCAATATTAAGAATGGCAAATCCCATCAAAGCTCCTCCCATTACATCTGTCGGATAGTGCACGCCCAGATAGACTCTGGAGGCCATAACAGTGAAAATATAGAGTAGGAGCAAAGCTTGTACCAAGCGCTTAATATGCTGGTTCTGAACCCGTTGCTGAACAATGATAATCAAGGTCCCAAGTACAATGGCTGTCGCCATGGCATGCCCGCTCGGGAAAGAATAACCTCCTTCTTCAACCAGATGTGTGATAGAGGGCCGACTTCTTTGGTAAACAAATTTGATCAACTTGATTAAAATCCCATGTAAGACCAGATTTCCTGCTAGTAAAGCGGCTTCTAATTTCCATTTTTTATACAGGAAAAAAAGGACAAGAGCTGAAACCCAGATGATAATCCCCATCGGATCAATCACACTGGTTACAAGTTTGAAAAAAGTTGTCAAAGCTACAGGTAAATCTCCCCGCAACCAGGTCTGAATGGGGTTATCAAAATGAGTCAGCTGGTCAGGATAAAATTTGACCATATAACCGAGTATAACGAAAAGTAAAAGGGCAAAAGTGCCCTTTGTTAGATAAGATTGTTTATTTTTCATAGCGTTTTAGAACAGGCTGTAAAAGTGTGTAAATTAGCCAAAAGACAACAGCCCAGATCACTCCTTCTAATAGATTAAAAGGGACAATCATAGTCAGCAGATACTTGGACATACCATATGTTTTATTAATATCAAAATTAGCAAATCTCGCAAAGAGTGGAACTGCATAAATGACATTTAAAACAATCATAGTGACGGTTAGACCAAGCGTTGCCACCAGAGAGGCCTTCACATAGTCAGACAAGCTCTTCCTCTTTTTCCATAAGAGTGCAAAAGCAGAAACAAAAGCAGTTACCGCCAATATATTCATGGGGAGACCAATAAGAGTGCCTATACCATGATTATTCAAAGCTAGCTTTAAGGCCGAGCGAATCAAGAGTACTGCCATTGAGCTTTTGAAATCCAAGACTACCAAAGCCAGTAAAATCGGAATGATTGAAAAATCCAACTTTAAGAACTCGGTTATCAAAGGAATCTCATAAAGCATGAGTAGAAATGAAAGTGCAGATAAAACTGCTACAATCGCCAATTTACGAGTATTTGTCATCACAGGTTCCTCCAATTTATAAAAATTAGAGAAGCTGGAAAGGCTACCGAAAAAAGCTTGTCAGCTAATGATTATTTAGTATAAGGCTCAGCCCTTAAATAAAGATTAAATGGCAAAATAAATCCAATGCCCTTCGTCTTCTCCCATCCAGACTATACTGTCGGTTGTGGAATTTCACCACATCAGCTTGCGCTCGCGGACTTGATTTGGCATTGAGGAAAAAACATTTCCAGTCCAAAAATTACCGCCGGTCGGGAATCTCACCCTGCCCTGAAGACTCTTTTATGATACCAAAAAGAACCAGCAATAGCAAGTTCCTTGTTTGATGTAATACAAATTATTTCAGCTTATCCGCTTCATACTCATGTACCAGTTCAAGGCCAACAAAATTCTGCTGACGCAGGGCTTCATAAACAATCATACAGACTGTATTTGAAACATTAAGGCTTCTGACATGCTGATCATTCATGGGAATACGTAGAGCTTTTTCTGGGTGCTGACGCATAAATGCTTCTGGCAGGCCTTTGTCTTCACGACCAAACATAAAATAATGTTTGCCCTCCTTGGAAAAATCCTCTTCAGAATAGACCTTTTCAGCGAACTTTGAAACCAAGTAAAGCTGGCCATCCATTTTTTCCATAAAGTCTTCCAGACTCTCATAATAACTAATATCCAGCTTATCCCAATAATCCAGACCAGCTCGCTTCATCTTACGGTCATCAATAGGGAAGCCCATAGGCTTAATAATATGCAAGGGAGCATTTGTTGCTGCACAAGTCCGAGCGATATTTCCAGTATTTTGTGGGATTTGAGGTTCAAATAGTACAATGTGATTTTCTAACATCTTTCTCTTTTCCTAGTCGTCATTTGTATAAAAAAATAGCCACACTGCCCGGAGTCAAGCTCAGCAAACAGCGTGGTTAAAGCTTCATTAACTTACATCACAACAGGTTTGAGGTAAATCAATGATAGCACTTTTCTAGTATATCATTTTCCTTTGACATGTCAACTTAAAGAGCTTGAAAATGAACGATTTTTTTATTTTTTCTAAATTATATAAAAAGAGAGCTTTAATTTCTCAAACAGATAGAGGAACAACTAGAAAAAATCCTCTCTTATTCCAGGCAAAACCACTACATTGAAGCAAAGAGATGAAATTTTTTGCAAAATAGAGTATGATAGATACATATCTCGGAGGTATAAGATGAAGATTATTCTTGTTGGTGGTGGTAAAGTCGGAAGCGCCCTTTGCCGCTCGCTTGTTGCTGAGAATCATGATGTGGTTCTTATCGAGCAGGATGAGGCTGTTCTCAACCACTTGACCAAACGTTACGATATTATTGGTATTCTAGGAAATGGAGCTAATTTTAAAGTTTTAGAGCAAGCAAATATTGAATCTTGCGATATTTTTATCTCTATGACTGAACAAGACGAAGTCAATATGGTTTCCGCAGTTTTAGCAAAGAAAATGGGAGCTAAAGAAACTGTTGTCCGCGTCCGCAATCCTGAATATTCTAATCCTTTCTTTAAGGAAAAAAATATTCTTGGCTTCTCTTTAGTTGTCAATCCCGAACAATTGGCTGCACGCTCGATTGCCAATATTATTGACTTCCCTAATGCCCTATCTTTTGAGCATTTTGCCAATGGACGGGTTGCTCTGATGGAATTCAAGGTAAAGGAAAATAGTCCCTTGTGTCAGACAACTATTTCTGACTTCCGGAAACAATATGGAAATGTCATTATCTGCGCTATTGAACGGAATAATGAACTGACTATTCCTGATGGAGATGTCAGAATCCAGGCAAACGATAAGATATTCATGACCGGTAATCGCTCAGAAATCATGGCTTTCCACCATTACATCCGCCCACGTGTTATCAAAAGCTTGCTGATTATCGGAGCCGGTAAGATCGCCTACTATCTTTTAAACATTCTGAAAGATAGTAAAATTGATCTTAAAGTCTTAGAAATTAATCGTCAAAGAGCTGAATGGTTCAGTCAGGAATTTCCTGATATTTACGTTGTTCATGGTGATGGTACTGCCAAAGATATTCTTTTAGAAGAAAGTGCGCCAAATTATGATGCTGTTGCTACTCTTACAGGTGTCGATGAAGAAAATATTATTGCGTCTATGTTCCTAAACAGCATCGGTGTTCAAAAAAATATTACAAAAATCAATCGAACGAGTCTACTAGAAATTATTGATAGTCAAGATTTTGCTAGTATCGTTACACCAAAAGGAATTGCTGTAGATACCATTATGCACTTTATCCGCGGTCGCTACAATGCACAATTTTCTAGTTTAGAGGCCTTGCACCATGTTGCTAACGGTCGCATTGAAACTCTGCAATTCCAGATTAAAGAAGAGAATAAGATGACAAATCGACCTTTGTCTCAGCTGAAACTGAAAAAAGGAGTTCTTTTGGCAGCTATCATCCGTCAAGGAAAAGCCATCTTCCCAACTGGTGACGATCAAATTAAGGCTGGAGACAAAATTCTTGTCACAACCTTATTGCAAAACATCACCAAAATTTATGACTTGTTAGAGGAGTAATCAGATGAATAAATCCATGATTCGTTATCTTCTCTCTAAGTTGTTACTGATTGAGGCCTGCCTGCTTTTAGTGCCAGTTGTCATAGCTGTCATCTATCAGGAGCCAGCTAAAGTCTTTCTATCTTTAGGCTGTACAATCGGTATTTTACTAATTTTAGGTGGAGTTGGTATTTTCTTTAAACCCAAAGACGCTCACATCTACGCTAAGGAAGGCGTCTTGATTGTTGCTCTCTGTTGGATTCTTTGGTCCTTCTTTGGGGCTCTACCTTTTGTCTTTTCTGGACAAATTCCAAATATTATTGATGCTTTCTTTGAAGTTAGCTCAGGATTTACCACAACTGGTGCCACTATTCTCAACGATGTTGGTGTCCTCTCCCACTCTCTACTTTTCTGGCGTAGTTTTACCCACTTAATTGGTGGTATGGGAGTGTTGGTCTTTGCCTTAGCTATTATGGATAATGCCAAGAACGGTCACTTGGAAGTCATGAAGGCTGAAGTGCCAGGTCCTGTCTTTGGCAAGGTCGTCTCCAAACTTAAAGACACTGCCCAGATTCTCTACATCATCTACTTGGCCCTTTTTGCTATTTTCACTTTTCTTTATTTCCTAGCAGGAATGCCTTTATTTGACAGTTTCATTATTGGTATGGGAACAGCTGGTACAGGTGGATTCACCGTTTATAATGACGGTATTGCCCACTATAACAGTCCACTGATTACCTATCTGGTTAGCTTTGGAGTCTTGACTTTTGGGGTCAACTTTAACCTTTACTATTTCTTCCTGATCAGAAAATTCAAGGCTTTCTTTGCGGATGAAGAACTAAAAGGTTACTTGACAATCGTTGGGGTTTCTACTCTCCTCATCACCTTCAATATTCTCCATATTTTCCATGGGAATATTGCTGACAGCTTGGAAATGTCATTCTTCCAAGTCTCCAACACCATCACTACAACAGGTTTTGGTTTTGGAAACACTGTTGATTGGCCTCTCTTTTCACAGTTTATCCTCTTGCTTTTAATGTGTATCGGAGGGTCTGCAGGTTCTACCGCCGGAGGATTTAAAGTCATTCGTTGTATGATTTTGGCAAGGATTGCAAAAAATCAGATTCTATCAACACTTTCTCCAAATCGGGTATTGACGTTGCATGTCAACGGAAATGTACTAGATAAAGATACCCAGCACAAGGTCTTA
This sequence comes from Streptococcus sp. SG1, assembly GCF_030439935.1. Taxonomy (NCBI): domain Bacteria; kingdom Bacillati; phylum Bacillota; class Bacilli; order Lactobacillales; family Streptococcaceae; genus Streptococcus; species Streptococcus sp. SG1. Next base: position 196,189 of record NZ_JAQFJC010000003.1, read on the forward strand.
AAGTACATGGTTGTCTATATGATGACCATTGCAGCACTTATTTTTATTGTTAGCTTTGATAATAACAATTTTATGACCGTTGTCAGTGGAGTACTAAGCTGTTTTAATAACATCGGACCGATGATCGGAACAACTGAGAGTTTTTCTATTTTCAGTCCCCTTTCTAAATTCCTTTTATCCTTGGCTATGATTGCTGGACGCCTGGAAATCTATCCAATGCTCCTGCTCTTCCTACCCAAAACTTGGTCTAGAAGATAGGACTCATTCAGGGAATACCGGTCTATCAAAAAAGTCTTACTAAATAATGTTAGCTCTCTCATTCCTGTAGTGGATCAACAACTATAGACATGAGAGAGCTTTTTGATTGCAAAGAATAGGCCTGGTAAAACGATAATGAAAACAAATTCTCCATCATCAAAAAGTTTCCTAGAGGACCTAGACGAAGCTCCTACTCAAGATAGGTTTCCCAACTTCGCCTATAAAAAAACAAAGAGGCTGGAGCCCTATGCCCAGCCTCTCTATGTGGCTTATTTTTTTCATAATGAAGGCTCACTATTTTCTCTAGTGGTTAAAAGCACTAGAGAAAATGGTGAGCCTTTCGATTAGAGATAAAGAACTATACGTATCTAGTGAGAGTCTTTTCTTGTATCGTTTCTTTTCAGGCTGAAATGGTCTGGTACGGGGTCTTCTCCCGACTGAGACCAAGGATGGCAACGGAAAATTCGTGCTAAGCCCATCAGGACACCTTTGGCTCCATGCTTCTGTATAGCCTCAATCATATAATTAGAGCAGGTGGGCCGAAAACGACAGGAGGGTGGAAAAGCAGGTGAAATAAAACGTTGGTAAAATCGAACCGGAGCGATTAGAAGCTTTTTTATCATTTTCCAGCCTTTGTGATAGCCAAATTATGAAGCTGGCTAATTTCTTTTTTATTAAGGCGTCTGGATTCACCCGGCCGAAGTCCTGTCAGATCCAAATGTCCGAAGCGCGTCCGAGACAGCTTGTCTACCTCTAAGCCGACCGCTTGGAACATCTTCTTCACTTGATGATTTCGACCCTCATGGATGGTCAGCTGAACGACAGACCGATTTTTGACAGGATCGACTTTTATGATTTCATAAACTGCCGGTTTGGTCTTTTTACCATCAATTTCTACACCACGAGTCAATGGGCGAAGATTTTCTTTGTTGGCGATTCCTTTTACACGAGCAACATAAACCTTGTCGATCTCATTACGTGGATGAATCATCTCATCTGTAAAATCGCCATCATTAGTCAGGATAAGAAGTCCAGAAGTATCCCAGTCTAGACGACCAACCGGATAAATCCGTTCTTTGACTTGAGGCAACAAGTCTACCACCGTTTTACGTCCCTTGTCATCTGTCACACTAGAAATGACTCCACGAGGCTTATTTAACAGGTAGTAGACCTTTTCCTCATTATAGATAGGCTGCCCTTCTACTTCGACTTTGTCACCTGTTTTAACCAAGGTTGCCAGTTCTCGAACCACCTGGCCATTGATTGTCACAAGGCCTTGCTTAATCAGCTCTTCTGCTTTCCGGCGACTAGCCACTCCTGCATGGGCAATATATTTATTAATTCTCATCTTTCATCCTTTCACAAGATACACAGTTCAGCCATTTTATTCTAACTCTGATTCGGTCGCTTGACCAAATAATTGGCTTTCTTCTGCTACCAATTCTGTATCTGTCACGACTGGTAATTCTTCCAAATGGTTGATTCCCATGTAATCTAAGAAATAATCTGTTGTCACATAAAGGTTAGGACGACCAAGGACCTCCTTTTTACCATCTTCTCGAACCAGCTCAAATGCCAATAACTTAGCAAGCGCCCCGCTAGAATTAACCCCACGGATATCATCAATCTCTACTCGAGTGATTGGCTGTTTATAAGCAATAATTGACAGAGTTTCTAAAGCAGCGCGTGACAGACTCTGATTGATCGGCGATTTAGAATAAGCTCGCAAAAGTTCTGCAAAAGCTTGTTTGGTAACTAATTTATAAGTATTCGACGTTTCAAGTAAAGCCAGGCTACAATCAGCATCAGCTTCGTACTTAGCTGCCAATTTTTCTAAACTTTGGCTAACTCCTGTAGGAGGAATGGACAAGATTTCAGCAATCTGCCGAACTTTCAAGCCGTCTTCTCCTGCCACAAAAAGAAGCGCTTCTATTTCTGATAACTTACTCATGTTTACTTCCTAATTAGATAGATACTTCCAAAATTTTCTTCTTGGAGCAATTGAATCTCCTGTACTTTCACTAATTCCAAGGTTGCTAAAAAGAGAGTGATGACCTCGTTCATGTCCTTGGTCTCAGTAAATAACTCCTGTAAGGCCAATTTTTTTTGACTCTTACAGCGTTCCAAGACCACATCCATCATGTCTTCAATCTTATATTCATCTTTGACAATGGTAGTATGACTATGACGAAATTCTTCTCTTTTTTTAGCTAATAAGCCAGAAAAGGCCAAAAACAAATCAATGGCTGAGCGGTCATGCACCAACTCAGCATCTTCATAAACTAATTCAATCTTAGGCTTAGAATAATATTGAGCACGCTCTTCGTGCTGCTCCGCCATTTTCTCACCAAGAAGTTTAAATTTACGATACTCCTCGATTTGACTCAACAGGTCATGTTCTAAATCTTCCTCTAAGTCAGCATCATCCACTACTTTAGGTAGAAGTTTGCGACTTTTAATGAGCATAAGCTGACTAGCCATGACCATATATTCCCCAGCCACCTCCAGACGCATGGCCTGCAAGGTCGCAACATAGGCTAGATATTGTTCAATAACCTCTGTAATTGGAACATCATAAATATCCATCTGGTACTTGGAAACTAAATGGAGTAGCAAATCCAGGGGTCCCTCAAAATCTTTAATTTTTATATCCATTATCTATATTTTTCTAATGTGGTAATACTTTTCAACCCTAGGTCACGAGCGATATCATGTAGGCTTCGCTTATCTTTCAACTGACGCAAAATATATTGTTCTCTCAAACTCTGAGCAGACAAACCTGTCTGCCCTTTTTCTGATAAAAAAGCCTCCAGCTGACGAAAGGCCCACTGCCTAGAATAAGGTTTTCCCTTTTTTTCAAATAAATAGGTTCCTGAAGCCATCCTACTTAATTCTTCTGTCAGTTTGGAAGAAAGTTGGACAATCCTCTTTTGCCCTGCTTTCTCAACACTCAAAATCTGAAAATCAAACTGGATATCCGTGATTTTTATAGACAAAATTTCACTCGGCAAAAGACCATTTTCTAAAATTAGAAGGGCAATTAAACGCCCCTGAGGAACTTGACTCTCCTGCCAAAAAGCTGATAAATCAAGAAGCGAACCTTGTGAAGAGCTTTCTTTCTGATCCTTGGGAATACTTAATTTGTAGTAATGTTCTATATATTTCTGATTATAGAGAAAATACAAAAATTGGTTAACTGCTGATAATTTCCGTTTTTGCACAGAAAGCTTTAAAGGCTGCAAAGAAGACTGATAGAGGCGCAGACTGGTATCATTTATTTTTCCAACTTGCTCAAGGAATTGTTCTAAATCGTAGGTATAAGCAAGCCTGGAATTTTTAGATAACTGTTTTTGATGTATAAACTGTTCGATTGCTTCTTTCATTTAGCTTTCATCTCATATCTGCTTGAAAAATCATGCAAAAGGGCATTAACTGCTTTGAGAATCGACTTTCTCGTAATAATTCCATGAAAATGCTGATCTTCTCCTACCACAGGCAAGAAGGACTCATCAATCAATTTATGCAAGACTTCTGAAATCGTGTAATTCACTCCTACAGTTAAACCATCTTTCCTAGTCATGTGAACGATATCCATCGCCATAAATTCTTCTTCTGGAAGATCATGCTGCATCCGATAAGCCATAATATCCGTCAGAGAAATGGTTCCGACAAACTTCTTTTCATCCGTCACAACTGGAATCCGAGAGTAGGTCATCTGACTCAACAATAAAATGGCGTGATCAACATTGTGACTGTCTACTAACACTGCTAAATTTGCAGCAGGTGTCAGAAAAGCACCTTCTTGTTTCACAAGATAATCTTCAAATGCCTGGGCTATCATCTAGCAAACTCCTTTGACAAACTTGGGTATAGTTGATGCTGACGAGTGAAATAATCCACTCTGAAACGATCTTCCTCAATTTCGACCTTAGCATAAAGACGCTCCGTAATCAAACCACGGGGTTGACTGATAGACCCTGGATTTAAAAAGAGAGTCTTCCCTTCCATCCAAGCATCCGGAATATGTAGGTGGCCATAGAGACAAATATCCGCATTTTCTTCTTGGGCCCACAAATCTAGCTTTTGAAAAGAAAAGTTAATTTGAAATAAATGACCGTGAGCCTGAGCTATACGAGTCCCATTCAAGTCGGTCACTAATCGATCTGGATAGCCACTATAAAAGTCCATATTGCCAGCAACAACGTGAATCCCCTCCCAAACAGGGTCATCGCTTGGCAATTCAGAGTCACCATTGTGGAAAATGCCGTCTACCTTACCTAAGTAATAATTTTTTATCTCCTCGACAATTGAGCGATCACCATGAGAGTCACTCATTACAATGATTGTTTGCTTTGCCATGCTGGAAATACCTCCATTAACTTTTTCACCGCCTGAGCGCGATGAGATTGCTCATTCTTCTCTTCTACTGTTAGCTCAGCTGATGTCTTGCCTGTTTCACCAACCAAAAAGAGAGGATCATAACCAAAGCCATTTTCTCCTTTTGGCTCAAAATTGATATAACCGGGCCAGTCAGCCTCTACTACTAAACTTTCTTTTTCAGGACTGGCCACGACCAATGTTGTATGAAAATGAGCTGCACGATCCTTTAATTCAAAGACCATAGCCAACTCATGCAAGAGCTTAATATTATTCTCCGCATCGGTTGCACCTACTCCAGCAAAGCGAGCGGACCAGACTCCAGGAAGTCCTCCAAGAATATCAACTTGTAAACCCGAATCATCAGCTAAAACCATTTTACCGGTTAGCTGGCTAATGGTTTCTGCCTTAAGCCGAGCATTCTCTTCAAAGGTCATTCCTGTTTCAGCCACTTCTGGCAAGTCGGGGTAGTCATTGAGATTCTCAACCTTGTAGCCCAATTTTTCAAATAACTTTCGAAACTCTTTCGTTTTGCCTTCATTTCGAGTAGCAATTAAAAGAGTATCCTTGACTTCTTTAGCTCCCAAAAAATCAGTCAATGAAACTCCGCCTTGAGGTATATAGACATACAAAAGTTGGCCTGACTCCACTACAAGTAAAGCCCCTTGACGCTGGATCAGTTCTAACTTTCTTTTAGCCTCTTCATTGATAAGGTCTACTAAAAAGACTAATAAGCGATATGCAGAATGGTAACGTAAAATCGTCACTTCAATTGGGAAATTATGTCCATCCTTATTCAGTGCTACTTGCAAATCTTCTAAAATTTTGCCAGCCTCAGCTGATACCTGCGAAAAATTACTAAAAGATTCCGTTTCGCTCCACTTAGTGATATACCAGTCTTGGTCATCCTTATATTCGTATATTTTTTCACTCATAAATCTATATGCTCCACGCTTACCTTCTGTCCTAGCCAATGTTCAGCAATCTCAGCAAAACTCTTAGCACTGGCTGTTGTATAAAAACGATGCTGCAAAGTCTGTTCTTCTCGGCTTCGATTAATTTCAAAGTAGTTTAAAAGAACAGAGATATCCCTTACACACTCTGCCCCACTGTCAATCAGTTTAACATCCGGTCCCATCACATTTTGAATAATGGATCTCAGGAGAGGATAATGTGTACAACCCAGAACAAGCGCGTCAACCTTTCCTGCTAACGGAAGCAAGGTCTCATAGACAACTTTTTTTGTAACACTGGACGTTAGCTCATTTGACTCAACTAGAGGGACAAACTTAGGACAAGCCAAGCTACTAACCTCCATCTCAGGTGACAAAGCTTCAATTTTCTTGCGATAGATATCTGAAGTGACTGTCATTGGTGTCCCAATCACTCCAATCTTTCCTGAATGAGTTGACTTAATCGCTGCAGAAGCCCCAGGTAAAATCACTCCTAAAACTGGGATATCCAGTTTTTCTTTAATTTCTTCCCAGACAACAGCTGTCGCAGTATTGCAAGCAATAACAATCATTTTTACATCTTTAGTCAAAAGAAAATTGACCAGTTGCCAGGTATAGTCTCTGATTTGCTCAGCCGGCCTAGGTCCATAAGGAGCACGAGCAGAATCCCCGATATAAATGACTTCTTCGTGGGGAAGCTGTCGCATCAATTCACGTACAACCGTCAAACCGCCCACTCCGGAATCTAGAAAACCAATCGGTCGATTATCCATAAAATCTTCTTTCTAAATAAGGGATTGGGCCTACAGCCCAAATCCCCTTTTGATATTTAATAATCAAATGATTATTTTTTCTTTTTGCTGTTAGCTAAAGCTGATTTTTGTTGGTTGATAATTTGGCGATAAACTTGTTGGACTTTTGCCTCACTTGGACGCTGTCCACTTGCTCCAAGCAAAGTACGAACTGCTTCCACATTCAAACGCGGATTTTCAGCAAATTCTTTTTCGACTTGCTTACGAAGGATATACATTCCTGCAAATACACCACCTGCAAAAGCAAGAATAATCAGCAAAATTGCTAAAAATAAACTCATAAAATAAATCTCCTATTTCCTTTTTTGCGTTGCTTTCATTATACCAAATCTTCTTTATTTTTCAAAGTCAAATCCATAGAGAGTCGCAAAATAATCTTCTGGTCTTTCAGCTCGACGAATCATACGAACATTTCCGTCTTCTTCCAAGAGAATTTCGCTGGAACGAAGTTTGGCGTTGTACTGATACCCCATTGAAAAGCCATGGGCACCTGTATCGTGAATTACGAGTGTATCACCGATTTGGCTGATAGGCAGCGGACGATTAATGGCAAATTTATCATTATTCTCGCAGAGACTACCGACAACATCCACAATCTCCGTCTCACCCTCAGGTTGATCCATATTGGTAATGTGGTGATAAGAACCGTACATAGCTGGACGCAACAGATTAACCGCTGAGGCATCCACACCCAGATAGGTTCGATAGGTCTGCTTCTTATGGGTAACCTTGGTAACAAGTAGGCCAAAAGGTGCCAGCATAAAGCGACCCAGCTCTGTATAAATCTTGACCTGTCCTAGACCAGCAGGTGTCAGAATAGCTTCATAGGCCTGACGAACTCCTTGACCAATGACCGCAATGTCGTTTTCCTCACCCTCAGGCTGGTAATTGATACCGACACCACCAGAGAGATTGATAAAGTCCAGCTCAACTCCTGTTTCAGCAACTACTTCTACAGCCAACTCAAAAAGCTGACGGGCCAGTTCAGGATAGTAGTCATTGCTGACAGTATTTGAGGCCAAGAGGGCATGGATCCCAAACTTCTCAGCTCCCAGCTCCTTGAGCTCTTTGAAAGCCTGAATCAACTGGTCCTTAGTCATGCCAAACTTGGCTTCTTCTGGATTATCCATGATGCTCGTTCCTAACTCAAAGACACCGCCAGGGTTGTAACGGCAAGAAATAACCTTTGGAATACCCGCGGCTTCCTTTAGAAAAGCCACATCTTCATAGGCATCCAGATTGATAGTAGCTCCTAAGTCACGCGCAAACTGAAATTCCTCAGCTGGTGTGTTATTGGACGAAAACATGATATCCTGCCCAGTAAAGCCCAGCTTTTGGCTCATGAGTAGCTCAACATAGCTGGCACAGTCCACCCCGCATCCTTCTTCTTTGAGGATTTTTAAAATAGCAGGATTTGGGGTAGCTTTGACAGCAAAATACTCTTTAAAACCTGGATTCCAAGAAAAGGCCTCATGCAGGGCACGCGCTCTTTCTCGAATCCCCTTCTCGTCATATAGATGGAAAGGTGTTGGAAACTGTTCCGTAATCTCGGCTAGCTTTTCACGACTGATAAAAGGAGTTTTCATAATATGCCACACTTTCATTGTAATTCACTCTATTATACCATAAGTATCTCATAAGCTTTCCACCCCAGTACATCTCCTTCGTATCTATCATTTTCTACCACCTTCATTCATATATTAACCGATCTTTTTCAAACTGGTCTTTTATTTTTATATTTTTCTACTATTTAAATATTAAAAAATGCACTTGTAGCAATATTTTAGAATACTTTTATTCCTTGAATGAATTTGATTCATTTTGGCGCCTCCCCCTTGTTTTTTTTCTGAAAACGTTTTATAATAAGATTGTCTTAAACTTTTCTTAAAGTTTGGTCAAACATTTTAATAAGGGGGAATGTCAATAATGAGTATTGGAATCATTATTGCAAGCCATGGTGAATTTGCTGCTGGCATTCATCAATCAGGTTCTATGATTTTTGGCGAACAAGAAAAAGTACAAGTTGTTACTTTTATGCCAAATGAAGGCCCTGATGATTTGTATGCTAAATTCAATAACGCTGTGGCACAGTTTGATGCGGACGATGAAGTCTTAGTCTTGGCTGACCTTTGGAGCGGTTCTCCATTCAACCAAGCTAGCCGTGTAATGGGTGAAAATCCAGAGCGCAAGTTCGCTATTATTACAGGTTTGAATCTGCCAATGTTGATTCAAGCATATACAGAAAGAATGATGGATGCTAATGCTGGTGTTGATGCAGTCGTAGCTAATATCATCAAAGAAGCTAAAGAAGGTGTAAAAGCTCTGCCTGAAGAATTGAATCCAGCAGAAGAAGTTGCAAGCGCTCCTGTTGCAGCAACTGCTCAAGCTGCTATTCCAGAAGGTACTGTTATCGGTGATGGTAAGCTCAAAATCAATCTAGCGCGTATCGATACACGTTTGCTTCATGGACAAGTCGCAACTGCTTGGACACCAGATTCAAAAGCAGACCGTATTATCGTAGCTTCTGACTCAGTAGCTAAGGATGAACTCCGCAAAGAGTTAATCAAACAAGCTGCACCAGGTAATGTGAAAGCAAACGTTGTGCCTATCGACAAACTGATTGCTGTTTCAAAAGACCCACGCTTTGGTAATACTCATGCTTTGATCCTGTTTGAAACTCCTCAAGATGCTCTTCGTGCTATTGAAGGCGGTGTGCCAATCAAGACTCTCAATGTAGGTTCTATGGCTCACTCGACAGGTAAAACAATGGTTAACAACGTACTATCAATGGACAAGGACGATGTGGCTACTTACGAAAAGCTTCGTGACCTTGGCGTTGAATTTGACGTGCGTAAAGTACCAAATGACTCTAAGAAAGATTTGTTTGACTTAATTGAAAAAGCAAACGTTCAATAATACATTAATTGAATAAAATTTGGACGGATAGTTTAGCAAAACTACACCTCTCAGTTCTTTCTAGGTCTTGCCTGACTATTTTACGTCCTCATATCTCATGAAAGGATAATTATAAATCATGTCTATTATTTCTATGGTTTTAGTGGTCTTTGTTGCCTTCCTTGCTGGTCTTGAAGGTATCTTGGACCAATTCCAATTCCACCAACCAATTGTTGCATGTACTTTGATTGGTTTGGTAACAGGTAACCTAACTGTCGGTGTTATGCTAGGTGGTTCACTTCAGCTAATCGCTCTTGGTTGGGCAAATATCGGTGCTGCTGTAGCTCCCGATGTAGCTCTTGCATCCGTGGCATCTGCAATTATTTTAGTGCAGAGTGGTGGTGCAAAAGATGATATCTCAGTAGCTACAGCCACAGCTATTCCTCTTGCAGTAGCTGGTCTCTTTTTGACCATGATTGTCCGTACTGCTTCAGTTGCCCTAGTTCATGGTGCTGATTCTGCTGCTAAAAAAGGAGATATTCGTGGTGTTGAAAGAGCACATTATACTGCCCTCCTCCTCCAAGGGTTACGTATTGCAGTCCCTGCTATTCTTTTACTTTTGATTCCTGCAGAATCAGTAAAAGCTGCTCTTCAATCAATGCCAGTTTGGCTCAAAGAAGGGATGGAAGTAGGCGGTAGCATGGTCGTAGCTGTCGGTTATGCTATGGTTATCAACATGATGGCAACCCGTGAAGTATGGCCTTTCTTCGCTATTGGTTTCGCTCTTGCTGCTGTTAGTGGTTTATCTCTCATCGCTTTTGGTACAATCGGTGTTGCACTTGCTCTTATTTACATTAACCTTTCTAAGAAAGGTGGAAATGGTGGTGGAGCAGTCGCTTCATCTAACGACCCAATCGGCGATATTTTAGAGGACTACTAAGAAAGGAGAAACGAATCATGACTGAAAAACTGCAATTAACAAAATCAGATCGTCAAAAAGTTTGGTGGCGTTCTACTTTCTTACAAGGTTCTTGGAACTATGAACGCATGCAAAACTTGGGTTGGGCTTATTCACTAATCCCAGCAATTAAAAGATTGTACACTAAAAAGGAAGACCAGGCTGCGGCTCTTGAGCGTCACTTGGAATTCTTCAACACTCACCCATATGTTGCAGCTCCTATTCTTGGTGTAACACTTGCACTTGAAGAAGAAAAAGCAAACGGTGCGTCAATTGATGATGCAGCTATCCAAGGGGTTAAGATTGGTATGATGGGACCTCTTGCTGGTATCGGAGACCCTGTTTTCTGGTTTACTGTACGACCAATTTTAGGAGCACTAGGAGCTTCTCTAGCCGCATCAGGAAATATCATCGGTCCACTACTTTTCTTTGTTCTTTGGAATGCAATTCGTATGGCTTTCCTCTGGTACACACAAGAATTGGGCTACAAGGCTGGTTCTGAAATCACCAAAGATATGTCTGGTGGTATCCTCCAAGATATTACCAAAGGTGCCTCTATCTTGGGTATGTTTATCATTGGTGTTCTTGTAAAACAATGGGTCAACATTGGTTTCAAAATTGCCTTGCCATCTACAACTCTTACAGATCCAAAAGCTTATGTTGAAATTCCTAACGGCCCTGTAACCGGAGAGAAATTAGTTGAAATATTAAACAGAGCCCCTGGTGTAAACCTTGGACCAGTAAAACAAAATACCCTACAAGGTCAACTTGATTCTTTAATACCAGGACTGCTAGGATTACTCTTAACATTCCTCTGTATGTGGTTATTGAAGAAAAAAGTTTCACCAATCATTATCATCGTTGCATTATTTATTGTTGGTATTGTTGCTCACTACTTCAATATTATGTAATCAAAAAGAAGGTTTCGGCCTTCTTTTTCTTATGGTATAATAGAAAGAGATTTACTTTGAAGGAGCAATTATGGCGCAATCACAAAACAAAACAGTTGAATTTAATACCACTGGCGTTTCCTATCTTGGATTAGGCGGTAAGGTTGGGAAATTTTTAATCGGCGAGACAGCTCTTGAGTTTTATGCTGATGCCAATGTAGAAGATTATATTCAGCTGCCTTGGACTAGCATCACTGCTATCGGCGCCAATGTTTCTGGCAAGAAAGTCAGCCGCCACTTTGAAATCTGGACTGACAAAGGAAAATTTCTCTTTGCCTCCAAAGACTCTGGTAAGATTCTCAAAATTGCTCGGGAGCATATCGGCAACGACAAGGTGGTTAGATTGCCGACTCTGTTACAAAAAATTGCTGGAATCTTTAAGAAGAAAAAATAGGGTTGAAAAAGTTTCAACCTTATTTTTTATATTTTCGACTAAGACAAAAGTTGCTTATATCAGCAAAATGGAGCTAGCACAAAAAATTGAAAAGTGAAACAGGTTTGAGAATGCACTATTTCAGCCCTTTGAAATGATGGGGTGGAGTAAGCTGACATTATCAATGCAAGACCGCATCATTAGATCTTCAAAAAGTATAAACATCAGCTATTTTTTTCTCAAAAGTCCATGTCTTGACACCTTCAACATCACGGACATCTAGTTGTTTAAATCCGTTCTTTTTGTAAAAACGACAGTTGCTTTCTGTATGAGTAATTAAAGTAAGCCGCTGGCATTTCTCTTCTTTTGCAAGCAACTCAAGTCCCTTTGAGATAAAAAGACCGCCAACTCCCTGTCCTTGATAATCAGGTAGCACCCCCAGCAATTCAAGATAAAGAGTTGAACTACCCCTTTTTTTAGCTTCTTTACTGCCCTCCCCAAAGACTTTTTGAAAAGCTAAAAGCTGAGGAATATATTGCCACATCCTCCATGCTCCTGCCCGCAAAAAGGAAAGCATACCGACAGGATGATTACCGAGCTTATGAATAGTAGCGACCCCCATAAGACGCCCGTCCACTTCAGCAAGCAGACAAATATGATGACGCATCGCTGCCTTAACCATAACTGCATGCAATCTATTTAGAAAATCAATATAAGACTGGCTACTGCCAAAGAGAGGACGAAATTTTTCTCTGTAGATCTCATGCACAGCAAAAGCAGCAGTTAAAACCGAGACCGCAGCAGCAAGATCTCGTTCATCTGCTCTTCGAAAACGAATCATGATAGCTACCTCTTCAAATCTTTTCTGCCAATTTTTCTAAAAAATCTTGACGTTTTTCAGCTGTAGACTGAGAAATATTCCCGAAATTCAACCAACGGCGCTGTCTAGCACCGATAGACTTAAAGGTATGGCCCAACATGGCTTTCTTGACGACGTCACCACAGAAATACTTAAGATAGAAGGTCGGTGCTGCAGAGGTAGTAATAGCCAACACCTCTTTAATATTGGTCAGACGACCAACTAACTGGCGAGTTTTGCTCTCCTCGTAAATCTTATTTTTCAAAAAGACCTTATCTTCAAAGCCCTTGACAATAGCTGGCATATCCGCCCACCAGATAGGAAAAATCATGATAAGGCGGTCACAGGACGCAAGAGCTTCCTGATATTTTAAAACCAGTGGGTCAAGTGCCTGCCCTTTATTAAAAAGTGCTAGCTCTTCCTTGGTATAGACTGGATTAAAACCATCCTCATAGAGATCGATCAATTCATAGGTCTGACCTTTCTTCTCCAACAAATCTTGAACCTGCTCTAAAATAGCATGGTTAAAGCTTTTCTCATAGGGATGTGCATAAACAATGAGATTTTTAATCATGTTTGTAACCTCCTAGTAAATCATTGAACATTGAGCGATAGACTTCCTCATCAAAAGGCTCCAAGCCTTTGGCAATAAAATGACCATAGCCTGTGATGAAGGTGTCCAGCTTGAGCAAGAGAATCTTTTTCTCTTTCTGACTCTCAATAGGCAGCTGATCCAGATAAACCACTGTCTTATTCCCGATTTCCAGAAGCTCACCTTTCCGGTAAGCCTCTGTCGCTACAGGGCTGAAAAAGAGAAAATCCATTATCTGACTGTTGGTCTTGTATTCCGATAAAAGAAAGAGTCCTATCTGCCAAATGCAATCCAGAGGATCAGAGACTCCATCTAGATACTGCTCCTCTAAACGCTTAAGCTGCTTCTGGTTTTCCAAAAGACAGACCTGATAGTAAAGTTCCTCCTTATTCTCAAAAGCCTTGTAGAAAGCACCAGTCGTAACCCCCAGCAGAGATGCCAGTTTCCTTAGGGGGATATTCTGATAGCCATACTCTCTGATAAGCTGGCTTGCCTTTTCAATCATACGGTCACGCGTTGTTTGTTTTACCATAAGAACTCCTTTGGATAACTGTATTACCCCTATCTAAAGATAACATAGTTATCTTTTTCTGTCAAGATTTTTCCCATCCTGGGATTTACATTTTCCGGAAAATCCTGTATAATAGTCGAAACGGATAAGTACTATTGGGCACTTTTCAGAAAGTCTGCGGTGGCTGTGAGCAGATAAGAAGAAAATAGGAAATTCTACCGTTAGTTTAAAAATGAATAATTAAGCAAGTGCACTTTTGTGAAGTTGGATGGAACCGCGGCTCTGTCGCTCCAACAGTTTCATAAAGTGCTTTTTATTTTTGGAGGTACCTATGTTAGATTTAAAACGCATCCGTACGGACTTTGATACTGTAGCTGCAAAATTAGCTACGCGAGGTGTTGACGCTGCTACCCTTAACCAAATGAAAACTATTGACAAAGAACGTCGGGATTTATTGGTCAAGGTCGAAGAGCTAAAGGCAGAGCGTAATACTGTTTCTGCCGAAATTGCCCAAGCTAAACGCAACAAAGAAAATGCAGATGACAAGATTGCTGCCATGCAAAAACTCTCTGCTGAAGTCAAGAACTTAGACGCAAGCTTGGCTGAGCTGGATGCTAAGTTGACTGAATTCACTACTACTCTACCTAATATCCCGCACGAAAGTGTTCCTGTCGGAGCAGACGAGGATGAAAATGTCGAAGTTCGTCGCTGGGGTACACCACGCCAATTTGACTTTGAAGCTAAGGCTCACTGGGATTTGGGTGAAGATCTGGATATCTTAGACTGGGAGCGCGGGGCAAAAGTTACTGGTGCTCGCTTCCTCTTCTATAAGGGCTTGGGAGCAAGACTTGAGCGTGCTATCTATAACTTCATGCTGGATGAGCATGGCAAAGAAGGCTATACCGAAGTCATCACTCCTTATATGGTAAACCATGATTCCATGTTTGGGACTGGGCAGTATCCTAAGTTCAAAGAAGATACGTTTGAGCTAAGCGATACCAACTTCGTTCTGATTCCGACTGCTGAAGTTCCGTTGACCAACTACTATCGAGACGAAATTCTCGACGGAAAAGAATTACCAATCTACTTCACGGCTATGAGCCCATCATTCCGCTCTGAAGCTGGCTCTGCCGGTCGTGATACGCGCGGTCTGATTCGTCTGCACCAATTCCACAAGGTTGAAATGGTGAAATTTGCCAAGCCAGAAGAATCTTATGAAGAGCTAGAAAAGATGACTGCCAACGCAGAAAATATCCTGCAAAAGCTGAATCTGCCTTACCGCGTTGTAGCACTCTGTACTGGAGATATGGGCTTCTCAGCTGCTAAGACCTACGACTTGGAAGTTTGGATTCCTGCTCAGAACACCTACCGTGAAATCTCTAGCTGCTCTAACACAGAAGATTTCCAAGCTCGTAGAGCTCAAATTCGCTACCGTGACGAAGCAGACGGCAAGGTCAAACTCCTTCATACTCTCAACGGTTCTGGACTTGCTGTCGGACGCACAGTGGCTGCTATCTTAGAAAATTACCAAAACGAAGATGGATCTGTGACTATCCCAGAGGTTCTACGTCCGTATATGGGTGGATTAGAAGTCATCGCACCAAAATAAAAAGCAGATTCTCCTGATACTTTGCCTATATCACTAGGTCTAAGTATAGACTTAATTTACTAAAATAAAAAAATCCGAGAATAACTCAGAGAAAATCAAAAACAGATTTTCAAAGAATATCATCTTGGATTTTTTCTTATCTTTCTGACCAGCAATGAGACTGTATCGTAAAAACAGACATAGACGACATCTCAAAAGTCAGAAAGGATATATAGCAACTTAACTACTTTCACAAAATATATCTAGCTCACATAGGAAATAAATAAAAGGTAGCCTACTAGACTTGAAATATGGAGCAAGAGTCACTAAAAATGTTAGCTTATGTCGATCCTTGCAATTGTTTTGAGATGACAAGGCTACGTTAGTGTCAGAAATAAGCAAATCATCAAGACTATTCAAGAAAACAGAGCAGCTTTAATTGCTTACAAAGTGACTCTTTTGCATCATCGTCTTAATGTCCATTCTACTGATAAATCAGTCACTGGTTTGCCTTCATTTCTATGAAGCTTCTAAAATATGCCGTAGCTGGACTGCACTCGGTGAGACAATGGGAAGAAAAGCTCCTTCGTTCCAACGGCGTATAAAGCCTGAAGTCGAATTACTCAAGTATCCTCTGCCTCCACTAGCCTGCAACTCCAAGAGCAGACTTTGGGCTACCACATCAACTATATCAATTCGCAGCTGAAAGAGTTCCTTAGGACGCTCAACAAAATAGCCAGGCTGGAGAAGACCTCTATAGAGCTGATCCTGGATTTCAGTCAGAGCAGCCACTTGCTCCTCCCACTCCTCTCTCAAAATAGAGCGAACTGACAGATTGGCTTCAACCTCTGCCAGAGACTTCTCCGCTAGACCAAGAGCCAGACCAAATTGATAACCGAGAAAAGCTGGGCGATTTTCTGCCAAAAAGGCCTTGGCATCTTGAGCGAGAATCCATTCTTCTTGCAAAGGCACATGGTTAAAGGTCAGAGCAGCTGTATTTCCCCCTTGCAAAGATACAAACTCTAAATCCGCTGAACGGGTGAAATTCTCTGCGTCAGATGGCACAGCCAGAACAAGTGGCCGGCGGCTCCCGTCTTCGAAACCGGCAACAAATATGCTGAGGAAGCGATCCGCGCGAGCATTGGTTACCCAAGGCAGACGCCCCTTTAGATAAAGCTGCCCATCTTCTTCCACAATAGAGACATTTAACTCTTCTAAGTCCGACAGGAATTTGACAGCATTGGACAGAGCTGTCGCACCTGCATATTCCCCTGACAGGAGCCCCACCAAATAGTGGTCTCTAAAGTAGGGATTAGCAGACTTTAAGACGTTATCAATAAAGGTCCTTTGTCCCCAAGAGATAAAGGATGCAGTCAAGGAATGATGAGCCAGCTCCTTGAGCACTTCTATCACATCCGTATCATTGCCACCTCGGCCTCCCAGCTCTTCTGGAACGCCAACCCGAAAGGCTCCTTCAGCGGCGATACGCTCAATCAATTGGTTACCCGCTGCACAGGATTCTTTGTCAATCTGATCAGCGTGCTCATCCAACCAGTTGATAAACTCTTCTGAAAAAAATGTCATTTGCCACCTCCTCAAAGACTAGGCATAAGGCTGTAATTCCGGATTAATTGGCGTGTTGGCCAGATTATTGGCATAATTGCAAAGTGTCGCAAGGCTAACACCTAGAACTACATCCAGTGCATTCTCATGCGTATAACCCGCTTCTAGGAAGTCTGCCAAAGCCTCATCTCCGACCCGTCCCTTGGTATTGATGACAGCAATGGTAAATTTAGCAAGGGTATCTAGCTTCGGATCTGTATCAATCGGAGTACGATTACGTAGAGCCTCCAAAAGATCATCATTCATTTGAATCTGCTTGATTGAAAAAGCTGTATGACCCGCTACACAGAAAGCACAACCGTTGGTAACTGCAGCCGTAATCTGCACTACTTCACGCTCAGTCGGTGTCAGGCTGTTACGGCGATTGATGGCTCCAACCGTCCGATATGTTTCCAAAGCCGTTGGCGCATTGGCCAAAAGACCGATAAGATTGGGAATGTAGCCACCGTTATCTTTTTGAACAGTTTCCAGGACTTCTTTTACCTCGGCTGGTGCGGACTCAATCGTGTGGATAGTAAATTCTGACATATGAAACCTCATTTCTTTTAATTAGCAACTATCTTAACATAGGACCAATAGCTTGTATAATATATATTTTATATAAGTCCTATAAAGAGAATATAATGCAGTAATTCAAACTAAAATTTTTTACCTAGATTTACCTTGATCAAACACAATTTTAAACCAAAAAAAGAAGCCTTCTGGCTTCTTTTTTTATTTTTTCACCTTTATGGTTACTAAAAGACTTTTTCATTAGCAATTTCTTATAGAAGATTATTCTTTATCGCTCTCAACAGCTTCGTCAGAAACCACGGCATCTAAGCTTTCCTCTTCCACTGTTGGTTCAGCCTGAACCTGTTTTTCAACTGTTTCTTCTGTAGCTAGCTTTGTGGGCTCTTCTTTATTTTCATCTGCTTCTACTTTTTTAGATTCTTCAGCTGAAGCAGGTGTTTCTGTATCTTTTGGCTGATCGGTTTCTTTTTTGATTTCATTTACAGCAGTTTTCACTGTTGCAGAAGTTACACGGCCAACAGTTTGAGCAAATTCCTTACTTACATTGGCTGCATCTGTCAAGGTTTCTTTTGAAATCTTTCCTCCTGAGAAAGCCATTAATCCTAAAACAAATGTTGCAATTGAAGCAATTGAAGTCAAGTACAAACCTATACCAACTGAGATACCATAACCACCATAACCAAAATTAGCACTCATATCGCCCAAGCGAAACAAGGCATAAATAGAAATAGCTGTCTCAATAATTCCCAAAGCCACGACACCCATAGCCAAGTTTTTAATCAAAGGCTGAGTACGATCTTTAAGAATGGCTAGGACAATAGCTCCGATGGCTAAAACTATAACAATTTTCCCATCCCCTTCAATTCCTGAAACACTTAAACCACCAAATCCACCTAGATTTACAGTCCCCCAAGGCAAAACACTTCCAATTATTACTGCTACTGACGCAATGATAATGTACAAACGATTTTTTTCCATTTGACTTCTCCTTCTCTAAGCACAAGCTATCCGATTTAAGGTGAAAAAGATAGATTGTAGACTAACTATTTGTAAAAAGAGACCAAGACAAGAATATCCTGGCCTTCAAATAAACTTCTTAATATTTTCTAAAACGCTGATAACGTTGGTCGACCAATTCTTCCACGCTCCATGAAGAAAGTTGTTCTAATTCAACTAAAAGTTCTTGTTTGATAGAAGTAATCAAATCCTGATTGCTTAAACCCGTTTCCTCAATTACCTTATCAACAATCTCCATTTGCAAGAGTTCGTGGGATGTTATTTTCATTAACTCAGCAGCTTCCATGGCTCTACTGCCATCCTTCCACAAGATAGAAGCAAAGCCTTCCGGACTCAAGACTGCATAAATTGAATTTTCTAACATCCAAACTCGATTCGCCACTCCCAGAGCTAAGGCCCCTCCAGAACCACCTTCACCAATAATAATGGCAATAATAGGTACTTTCAGATCACTCATCTCCATCAGGTTTCGAGCAATAGCTTCACCTTGCCCACGCTCTTCTGCTCCAACACCTGGATAAGCTCCAGCAGTATTGATAAAAGTAACGATTGGGCGACCAAATTTTTCTGCCTGCTTCATTAGGCGCAAAGCTTTACGATACCCCTCAGGATGAGGTTGACCGAAATTCCGTTTTAGATTATCTTGAAGATTCTTCCCTTTTTGAATTCCAATAACAGTCACTGGACGGCCGTCTAGGCTACCGATGCCTCCAATCACAGCTCCATCATCTCGAAAAGAGCGATCTCCATGCAATTGAATGAAATCATCAAAAATTGCCTTAGCATAATCAAGAGCCGTCAGCCGAGTCTGATCTCTCGCTTCTCTTACAATCCGAGTAATCTTTGTCATTGCTGCCCTCCATGAAATTCCAACAATTTAGCAATCTTATCTCTTAATTTCGCTCGTTTCACAATAGCATCTACAAAACCATGTTCCAAGAGAAATTCTGCCTTTTGAAAACCATCTGGTAAATTTTCACGAACAGTGGATTCAATAACTCGACGACCAGCGAATCCAACAAGACTTTGAGGTTCCGCTAAAATAATGTCACCTTCCATTGCAAATGATGCTGTTACCCCACCAGTAGTAGGGTCTGTCAAAATCGTCAGATAAAACAAACCTGCTTTAGAATGTCTTTGTACCGCCGCTGAAATTTTAGCCATCTGCATGAGACTGATAATCCCTTCCTGCATACGTGCCCCTCCAGAAGCTGTAAACAAGACTACTGGTAATCGAAGTTCAGTTGCATATTCAAACAAGCGTGTAATTTTTTCTCCAACTACACTTCCCATGGAGGCCATGATAAAGTTTGAGTCCATTATTCCCAAAGCTGTTTTATGTCCTTTGATGGAGGCAGTTCCTGTTAACACAGCTTCATCCAAGCCAGTTTTTTCACGCATTAGGGCCAATTTGTCCTTATAATTAGGAAAATTCAATGGATCTTTCGTTTCAATACCTGTAAATAATTCTTCAAAGGTATCTTCATCTACAGTTAAAGCAAGTCGCTCAAGTGCTGTAATACGGAAGGTATAACCACAATTAGGACAAACACGATCGCTCCCTAAATCTTTTTGGTAAATGGTATGCTTACAACCAGGACATTTCGAAAAGAGCTCATCCGGTACCTCTGGTTTTTGTTGAGGCAGTTCCCTATATGAACGATTAGGATTAATCCGGATATATTTATCCTTTTTGGAGAATAAAGCCATCATTTACTCCTTTATTACTACAGTTTCCCTTTACAAAAGCTTAGCTTCCTTCGCTTTATGAAAGGTTTTATTTATCTTCTTTTAATCTTTCTTGGTAAGCAGGGAGAAATTTCTCCATTAAAAAGGCTGTATCATAATCCCCTGCAATAACCTGAGAGTCTGAAATCAAGTCTAACTGAAACTCACTGTTGGTTAATACACCATCGATTTCTAATTCATAGAGAGCCCGTTGCATCTTCATCAAAGCATCAAAACGATTCTCCCCATGAACAATGATTTTAGCAATCATACTGTCATAGTATGGAGGAATGGTGTAACCTGGATAAACAGCTGAGTCCACACGAAGGCCGACTCCACCACTAGGCAAATAGAGGTTTGAAATCTTACCCGGACTTGGGGCAAAATTAAAGGCTGGATTTTCAGCATTGATCCGGCATTCGATGGCATGACCGCGAATTTCAATATCATCTTGTGTGAAAGAAAGTTCTTGACCATCAGCAATGCGAATCTGTTCCTTAACAATATCTACACCAGTCACAAATTCTGTTACAGGATGTTCTACTTGAACACGAGTGTTCATTTCCATAAAGTAGAACTCACCCTTATTTTCATCATAGAGAAACTCAATTGTTCCAGCATTTTCATAGCCGACTGACTGAGCAGCTCGTACAGCTGCATCTCCAATCTTTTGACGGAGAGTCTTCCCGATAGCCACTGATGGAGCTTCTTCTAAGACCTTTTGGTTATTACGCTGGAGCGAGCAATCACGTTCGCCCAGATGGACAACATGTCCATGCTGATCTGCCAAAATCTGCACTTCAATATGACGAGCAGGATAAATCACGCGCTCCATATACATAGCGCCATTCCCAAAGGCAGCCTTAGCCTCGCTAGAAGCAGACTCAAAAGCTGCTACCAAATCTTCAGCCTTTTCAACCTTACGGATTCCCTTTCCGCCACCTCCAGCAGAAGCCTTTAGCATAACAGGGTAGCCAATTTTTTCAGCAACTTCCAAAGCCTCTTCTGCAGTAAAAACTTCTCCGTCAGATCCTGGAATAACTGGAACATTAGCTTTAATCATCTGAGCACGAGCATTAATCTTATCGCCCATCATATCCATGATCGCCCCAGAAGGACCGATGAATTTCACACCAACTTCCTCACACATGGTTGCGAACTTAGAATTTTCACTCAAAAATCCAAAACCAGGGTGAATAGCTTCAGCTTCTGTCAGAACAGCTGCTGAAAGCACAGCATTCATATTGAGATAAGAATCCGTAGACTTAGCAGGCCCAATACAAATAGCTTCGTCTGCCAACAAGGTATGAAGGGCTTCTTTATCAGCTGTTGAATAGACCGCCACTGTAGCAATCCCCAATTCTCGAGCTGCACGAATAATTCTGACCGCAATTTCCCCACGGTTAGCAATCAATATTTTACGAAACATGGTGAAATCTCCCTTTTCTATTGGCCAATAGCAAATGTCAAGGTGCCACTGGCTGCGAGTTTGCCATCTACTTCTGCTTTAGCTTCAACAACCGCAATGGTACCACGACGTTTCACAAATTTAGCAGTCATGATAAGCTGATCACCTGGAACAACTTGTTTCTTAAATTTGACCTTATCCATTCCCGCATAAAAAACTAATTTGCCTTTGTTTTCTTCTTTAGACAATTCCAGTACACCCGCAGTCTGAGCCAAAGCTTCCATAATCAAAACACCCGGCATGACTGGAAATTGAGGAAAATGACCGTTAAAGAATGGTTCATTAATTGTCACATTTTTTAAAGCAACAATCTCATCTTCGCTAACTTCTAATACACGATCTACCAACAACATTGGATAACGATGCGGAAGCGCCTCTTTTATTGCATTGATATCGATCATTTAATGCGTACCAGACCTTTCCCAAATTCAACCATTTCTTCATTCTGAACTAAAACTTCTGTGATAATACCATCTTTAGGAGCAGGTACTTCGTTCATTACTTTCATAGCCTCGATAATCATCAAGGTTTGCCCTTTTTTCACTTGGTCACCTACGTTCACAAAAGCAGGTTTATCTGGTCCGGCTGCTAAATAGGCTACTCCAACCAAAGGACTTTCCACAACATCACCTTCAGCTGCGATTGGTGCCGGTGCTGCTTCAGCAGGCACTTCTTGCTGTTCAACAACTACTTCTGCCTGAGGAGCTGGAGCAATTGGAGCTACTGGTGTAGATGTAGGAAGAGGACTTGCATTAACCTCTTGAGGTACAATTCTTCCTTCATTTTTACTGAATGTCAGTTCATCTTGTTGATTTTTATATGAAAATTCCCGCAAACTTGATTGGTCAAACTGTGCCATCAAGTCTTTAATTTCATTGATATTCATAAGTTATTATGCCTCCCAACGTTTAAAGGCAAGAACAGCATTATGTCCACCAAAACCAAATGTATTGGAAATAGCATAAGGGATTTCCTGCTCTTTTCCTTGGCCAAAAATGACATTGGCTTCAATGTAATCAGACAATTCTTGAGTCCCTGCAGTCTTTGGTACAAAGCTATGACGCATTGCTTCGATAGTCGCAATAGCTTCCACTGCTCCAGCTGCTCCAAGTAAATGCCCTGTAAAAGATTTAGTTGAAGAAACAGGGACATCTTTACCCAATACAGATACAATCGCACCACTCTCTCCTTTTTCATTGGCAGGAGTAGAAGTTCCGTGAGCATTAACATATGCCACATCTTCAGGCTTGATTTCGGCTTCTTCTAATGCTAGTTTAATAGCTTTAATCGCACCAAGTCCTTCCGGATGTGGTGAGGTCATGTGGTGAGCATCACAAGTATTTCCATAACCAACAACTTCAGCAAGGATTGTTGCACCACGTTTTTCAGCATGTTCTAGACTTTCCAACACCAACATTCCAGATCCTTCACCCATAACAAAACCATTTCTGTCTTTATCAAATGGAATAGATGCACGAGTTGGGTCTTCAGTTGTGGACAAAGCTGTCAATGCTTGGAAACCAGCAATCGCAAAAGGAGTGATAGAAGCTTCAGAACCACCAACTAACATCACATCTTGGAAACCAAATTTAATAGAACGGAAGGCATCTCCAATTGCATCGTTAGATGAGGCACACGCTGTATTAATGGATTTACAAACACCATTGGCACCAAAGCGCATGGCAACATTCCCAGAAGCCATATTTGGCAAGGCTTTTGGAAGTGTCATTGGTTTCACTCGTTTTGGACCTTTTTCATGCAAGCGGATAACTTGATCTTCAATTTCCTTAATACCACCGATACCTGAAGCAACGATAACACCAAAACGATCTTTATCAATAGCTTCCACATCAAGTCCTGCATGATTTACAGCTTCCTCAGCAGCATACAGAGCATATAGTGAATAATTATCAAAACGGTTAGTATCTTTTTTAATGAAGTATTTATCAAAAGGAAAATCTTGAACCTCAGCAGCATTATGAACAGCAAATTCACTGTGGTCAAACTTAGTGATTGGCCCAATACCAATTTTTCCTTCCTTAAGGCTAGTCCAAAATTCTTCTGGTGTATTCCCAATTGGGGAAGTTAGTCCGTAGCCAGTTACTACAACACGATTTAGTTTCATCTCAACACTCCTTTTTACGGTAAGATTTAAACTTAGAAAATTGCAAATAAGACGCATTCTAAGTAAACTTATTCTATACTTTTACTAAATTATTGCATTGTCAAGCCACCATCGATAGTGATCACCTGACCTGTTACATATTCCTGACTGGCAAGAAAGACTGCGACATCTGCAACTTCCTCAGTATTACCAAAACGTTTCATTGGTATTTGAGCCAAAGAAGCTTCTTTAATTTTTTCTGGCAAACCATCAGTCATATCAGATTCAATAAATCCTGGGGCAATCACATTGACGCGAATATTACGAGCCGCAACCTCACGAGCTACTGACTTAGAAAAGCCAATCAAACCTGCTTTAGAGGCGGCATAGTTTGCTTGTCCAATATTTCCTGTCAAACCGACCACGCTAGACATATTGATAATAGCTCCCTGACGCGCCTTAGTCATTGGTTTTAAAACAGCTTGCGTCATGTTAAATGCACCAGTCAAATTAACCTTTAGCACTTGTTCAAAATCTTCCTCAGTCAATTTAAGCATGAGTTTATCTTTAGTAATTCCTGCATTATTAACCAAAACATCAACTGAACCCATAGCCAAAGTTGCTTCTTCTACCATACGCTTTGCATCAGCGCTATCTGAAACATCCCCAGTAACCGCAAAAACCTTTACAGGATAGCCTTTAAACTCTGCCAAGACGTCCTCTGAGACTTCTCCACGTCCATTTAAAATAACATTAGCTCCAAGACTAGCAAATTTATGGGCAATAGCAAGACCAATTCCCCGAGTGGAACCTGTAATCAATACGTTCTTATTTTTTAATTCCATATTGTTTCCTCATTTTTCCAGAAGTTGTGTCAAACTAGCTTGATCTTCAACTTGATAAATGGTAGCTGACTTGTCAATCTTTTTTACAAATCCAGACAGAACTTTTCCTGGACCAATCTCGATAAACTCAGTTACACCAGCTTCTTGCATTCTGGCAATACTATCATAAAAGCGAACTGGCTCCATCACTTGACGTGTTAATAGCTCCTTGATTCGTTCCTTTTCCATGACACTAGCTTCTGTATTCCCTACTAGGGGAACTTGGAAGTCAGAAAAATTGACATTTTCTAAAGCTTCAGCTAATAAATCACTAGCTGGCTTCAATAAAGCAGTATGGAAAGGTCCTGATACGTTGAGTGGAATCAATCTCTTTACCCCAGCTTCTTGCAAAAGCTCTACAGCTTTATCCACTGCTTCAGCTTCTCCACCAATTACAATCTGGCTAGGTGTATTATAGTTAGCTGGAGACACTACGCCAAGCGCACTAGCCTTTTTACATGCATTCTCTATCAGATCTAAATCAGCATTAAGAACTGCCACCATTTTACCAGAACCTGCTGGAGCTGCTTCTTCCATGAAGGCTCCGCGTTTAGCAACCAAAGCTAGAGCGCTTTGAAAATCTAAGGCTCCAGAAGCCACTAAAGCAGAGTATTCTCCTAAAGAAAGACCAGCAACCATATCAGGATGAATTCCTTCTTGAATTAACAAACGGTAAATGGCCAGAGACGTAGTCAAAATTGCTGGCTGGGTATAGCGGGTCTGATTCAGTTTTTCTTCATCATTATCAATCAAATCACGCACATCATAGCCTAAAATTTGACTAGCTTCCTCAAAAGTTGATTTCACCACGTCATATTGATCATAGAGCTCACGTCCCATACCAAGGTACTGTGCCCCCTGACCAGCGAACAGAAAGGCTTTTTTAGTCATTTCTAGTTACTCCTGCCCAACGTTTAGCTTCTTGCTGAATTCTTTCAGCAGCACCATAGTAAACATCTTTCAAAATTTCTTCAACGGTCTCTTCCTTGCTGACCAAACCAGCAATTTGTCCTGACATGACCGAACCATTTTCAACATCTCCACGGACAACTGCATTTGCTAAGGCACCCGCACCAAGATTTTCGAATACTGTTAAATCTGGATTTTCTTGTTTGAAGGCTTCTTTTTCAGCTTTTTCAAAATCTCTTGTCAGCTTATTTTTCAAAGCGCGGACTGCATGACCAAAATGCTGAGCTGAAATTGTTGTATCAATATCGCGCGCCTTCAAAATCATATCTTTATAATTTTGATGAGCATTTGATTCCTTAGCAACTACAAAGCGAGTCCCTAATTGAACTGCTTCTGCTCCTAACATAAAGCCAGCAGCTGCACCTGAACCATCTGCAATACCTCCAGCTGCAATAACAGGGATATTGACCGCTTCTACAACTTGACGAGTAAGGGCCATCGTTGTCAATTTCCCAATATGACCTCCGGCTTCCATTCCCTCAGCAATAACAGCGTCTGCGCCAATTTTTTCCATCCTCTTAGCGAGAGCAACACTTGGCACTACTGGAATGACCGTAATACCCGCTTCGTGAAAACGAGCCATATACCGACTTGGATTCCCTGCACCAGTTGTCACTACTTTTACGCCTTCTTCAATGACTAAATCAACAATATCATCAACGAAAGGTGATAAAAGCATGATATTCACCCCAAAAGGCTTATCTGTCAAAGACTTAATCTTATCAATATTAGCTTTAACAACTTCTTTGGGAGCGTTGCCTCCACCGATAATTCCTAAACCACCTGCTTTAGAAACAGCACCAGCTAAGTCTCCATCTGCTACCCAAGCCATTCCACCTTGGAAAATAGGATATTTAATATTTAGTAATTCTGTAATTCGTGTTTGCATAATACCTTCCTTTTATCATTGCTTAAGTAATAGCTTGATTCTCTTAAAAACGAATGTTTTCTATACTTTGACAGTCAAACTATTACCTAAACAAGAGGGAGTGGATAAAAAATCATTTAAACAGACTTTTTCGTTCCACCCCGGCCATCTTGACTTCATCGAATCTCTACTCTACCTATTGTTTCCTCTTAAACATTAGAAGAGATAAAAGACAGTCAAGACTGCCACCTCAAATTCGTCTTCTTTAAAAGAGGGCGAGAACGTATTCTCAGCCCCATTTACTTTTTCTTATTTAGTTTTTTCTTCTACATAAGCAACCAAATCACCAACTGTGTTCAAACCTTCCTCAGTTTCGATTTGGATATCAAATGCATCTTCGATTTCTGAGATAACTTGGAACAAGTCAAGTGAATCTGCTTCAAGATCATCGAAAGTTGACTCAAGAGTAACTTCTGATGGTTCTTTACCAAGTTCTTCTACAATAATTTCTTGTACTTTTTCAAATACTGCCATGATAGACTCCTTTAAAATAAAAATATTTTTTAATATGTGAAAACCACATGATTAACTAAATTGTAACAATAAGTGTTCCCCATGTCAAACCTCCACCGAAACCAGATAATAAAATTTTCTGACTTCCATCTAGCTTAACAAGGCCTTGCTCGACACACTCAGATAGTAAAATAGGGATACTAGCTGCACTTGTATTTCCATATTCCATCATATTAGCTGGAATTTTATCTCTTGAAACACCAAGCTTTTTCGCTATTTTATTCAAAATACGGTCATTAGCCTGATGGAGCAAGAAATAATCTATTTCATCAACTTCCAGCGGACTAGCTTCAATCGTATCTTTAATGGACTGAGCAACATCTCGAATAGCAAAATCAAAAATTGCCCTACCATCCATTGTCAAATATTTTTCATCATCCTCAGTCTGTGCAAAAGGCGATTGCAAACCAATTTGGCAAGAGGTGAGACTTTCTCCACGAGAACCATCCGTTTTCTGGATTTCTGCAAGAAAATGTTGATTAGAAGTGCTTTCCAGCAAGACTCCTCCCGCACCATCACCAAACAAGACCGCAGTGCCTCGATCAGACCAATCTACAACCTTTGATAAGGTTTCACTTCCAATAACCAATCCCTTCTGATAAACACCTGAAGATATGAGCTTTTCAGCTGTCGAAAGAGCAAATACAAAGCCACTACAAGCAGCTATTAAATCATATGCAAAAGCTTTCTTTGCCCCAATATTAGCCTGAACACGAGCAGCTGTTGATGGCATCAATGAATCTGGCGTAATAGTAGCAACAATAACAAAATCAAGATCTTGAGCAGAAATTCCTGACTTTTTCAGCAAATCTAAGGCAACTCTTGTAGCTAAATCGCTTGTCGATTCATGATGAGAAATATGACGCTTTTTGATTCCTGTCCGACTTGAAATCCATTCATCACTTGTATCCATGATTTGGGCTAAATCATCATTCGTAACGACTTGCTCAGGCGCATAATGAGCAACTTGACTGATTTTTGCAAATTTCATTATTTTAAGTCCTCAAGAAACTGATAAAGGTTTTTCAAGCCTTTTTGCATTACTTGAATCTCATCCCTGCTCATGCCAGCAATAATCTTGTCTAGCATTGAATGATGAAAACGTCGATGCAAACGATACAAAAGACGACCACTTTTCGTCAAACTCAAATGAACCACACGACGATCAATATCAGAACGAGTTCGTTCTACATAGCCTTTTCGCTCAAGATTATTTAAGCTCGTTGTCACAGTTCCTAGAGTCACCATAAGCTCTCTAGAAATGTCACTAGGAGTTGCATTGGGAGTTTCGCCAATAACATCAATCGTATGCATTTCTTTGATAGAGACGTCATTGAAGCGACTGCCCCGCAAACTGGACTCTTCAATCACCAATACATTATTAAAAATCGACGTCAAATAATCATTTACTAATTGGTAATTCAATCATCCATCCCCCTTTATAAATATTCAAGCATCAAAACATTTGACTATCAAATTATATCAAAGTCCAAATATTTTTGCAAGTTCTTTTTGAAAATGATTTACTTTTTTTCAATTTATATAATTTCAATTAAACGAATATTATTTTCCTTGAAATTTAGGACGACGCTTTTCTGAATAAGCACAGACCCCTTCTTTAAAATCTTCGGTGAAAGCTAACGACTTTTGTAAGTGCAATTCCAATTCAGCATATTCTTCCCAATCAGAAAATTGACTTTTCCAAATCATTTCTTTCATTGCTTTATACGAATTCCCTGAACCACGTTTTAGTTTTTTGATTAGTTGCTCTGTTGTTTTCTCCAACTTTTCAGATTCACAAAGTCGATAAAGAATCCCATATTCCAAAGCTTTTTCAGCTGTCAAAGCCTCACCAGTCATGACAAGGTGGGTTGCACGAGTTACACCAATAGCACGAGTTAGCAAATACAATCCTCCCGCATCTGGGGCTAATCCAACTCCAACGAAAGCCTGAATAAATCGAGCCTTTTCACTTGCAATACAAAAATCAGCAGCAACGACCATATTAGCAGCAGCACCTGCAACAGGTCCATCAACACTCATGATGACTGGCTTAGGTAATTTCTTCATCTCGAAAGAAATAACATTTACTAACTCCGCAATCTTCACCAAGGATTGGATATCATCCGCATCAACAGCACGCTGCATTTCTGCTAAATCTCCTCCAACTGAAAAAACCTTACCATTTGCCTTGATAAGCAAAATTTTTACACTATCATCTGACGCAGCCAATGAAATTGCTTCTAAAATTTCTTGGCACATTGGAATATTAAATCCGTTAGAAACCTCTGGTCGGTTAAAGGTAAGAACAGCTACTTCGTCCAGAACTTCGTAGAAAATATTTGTAAATGTCATATCACTTCTCCAAATTCTATCTTAGCAATTTGATTTGATATGCAAATATTTTGAATATCAAATTGTTGCTTTTAAAATATTCTAGCACAAAATTTTATTTTCTCAAAACAAAATCTGAAAGAATAAAACAATAGTTCGGCTTTTCTACTTTTTATTCCTAAAAAACTGACACTATGCTTGAGATTTGCTATAATGTAAAGAAGCAATATTACAAATTGTCTGAATAATAACAAAACCCTTTAGGAGAAAATATGAAAGTTGTCAAATTTGGTGGTAGTTCACTTGCCTCTGCAACTCAATTAGAAAAAGTTTTAAATATTGTAAAATCTGATTCCGAACGAAAGTTTGTAGTTGTTTCTGCACCCGGAAAACGAGAGCAATCTGATACAAAAGTTACAGACGCACTAATCAAATATTACCGAGCTTACGTTGAAGAAGGCGATGTCACTCCACACCAAGAATGGATCATTAATCGATATGCCCAGATGATTGAAGAATTAGAGCTCAAACCTGTTGTCCTTGAAAAAATAACAAAGAGCATTTTAAATCTAGCCACACTACCAATCGAAGATAATCTATTTCTTTATGATAGTTTTTTAGCAGCTGGAGAGAATAATAATGCCAAGCTAGTTGCTGCATTCTTTAATAAAAACGGCCTTAATGCCCGTTATATTCACCCTAGAGATGCAGGAATATTTGTCAGTAGCGAGCCTGGGAACGCAAGAATTTTGCCTTCTAGCTATGATAAAATTGAAGAATTAACCAACTTTGAAGAAGTACTTGTGATACCTGGTTTCTTTGGTGTAACTAAAGACAATCAAATCTGTACTTTCTCTAGAGGTGGCTCAGACATAACAGGATCAATCATTGCTGCCGGAGTTAAAGCTGATCTATATGAAAACTTCACTGATGTAGATGGCATTTTTGCAGCCCATCCTGGTATTATTCATGAACCAGACTCTATTCCAGAATTAACCTATCGTGAAATGCGTGAACTTGCATATGCAGGTTTTAGTGTCCTTCATGATGAAGCACTTATTCCAGCTTACCGTGGTAAAATTCCTTTAGTTATTAAAAATACAAATAACCCCAATCATCCCGGGACAAAAATTATTCTAAATCATACTGATAAAGCAATCCCTGTTGTCGGTATTGCAGGAGATTCCAACTTCGTTAGTATAAACATGTCAAAATATTTGATGAACCGTGAAGTTGGTTTCGGTCGCAAAGTTCTCCAAATCTTGGAAGAATTGAATATTCGTTGGGAACACATGCCGACAGGAATCGATGATTTATCAATCATTCTAAGAGAAAGGGAATTAACCCCAATAAAAGAAGAAGAAATTCTCCGTCAACTTACACAAAAAATTGAAGTAGATCATGCAGAAATCGAACACGGCTTGTCTATCATCATGATTGTAGGTGAGCAAATGAAAAGCCATATCGGTCTGACTGCTACGGCTACAAAGGCTCTATCAGACAGCAAA
This sequence comes from Streptococcus sp. SG1, assembly GCF_030439935.1. Taxonomy (NCBI): domain Bacteria; kingdom Bacillati; phylum Bacillota; class Bacilli; order Lactobacillales; family Streptococcaceae; genus Streptococcus; species Streptococcus sp. SG1. The sequence continues at coordinate 226,904 of NZ_JAQFJC010000003.1, forward strand.
ATTAATATTCAAATGATCTCTCAAGGATCTAGCGAAGTTTCTATCATGCTCGTAGTAAACTCTGAACAAGAAAAAGCAGCTATTAAAGCCCTCTATGAAGCATTCTTTAATAAACATAAAAAGCTTGAAGAATAATCTTCAAGCTTTTTATTAAATAAGAACTTAAAAGTTAAATTGCAAAAACACAATAAATATAAAAAGACAAGAATTTCTTGTCTTACTTATAGATATAACTCCGGCAGTAGGACTCGAACCTACGACATCATGATTAACAGTCATGCGCTACTACCAACTGAGCTATGCCGGATAAATGCTAAGCGACTACCATATCTCACAGGGGGCAACCCCCAACTACTTCCGGCGTTCTAGGGCTTAACTGCTGTGTTCGGCATGGGTACAGGTGTATCTCCTAGGCTATCGTCACTTAACTATTGAGTA